>CAZZJX010000083.1:0-6168 GCA_964654845.1 uncultured Dehalococcoidales bacterium | reverse complement strand
GATAAAATGTTACCAGACAAGGAAATGATAGAGAGGGTAAGAAGAAAGGCGTACGAATACGACAAGTTCAGTGGTTGCTCACAGGCTGTTCTATTAAGCCTCCAGGAAGAATTCGATATTGGCAGTAAGGAATCATTTAAGTCAGCCACTGTCTTCGGCGGTGGAGTCAGCTATCAAGGAGAGACTTGCGGTGCGCTACTCGGCGCACTAATGGCACTGGGGCTGGTAATCGGTAGAGAAAACATGGAGGATACACCGACCTATCGAGCGGCAATCAAGGACGCTATAGATGTATGGAGTACGTTTCGGGAGGAATTACACAGCCAACTCGGATTTGGTCAAAGATTAACAAGCAGCCTGTGCAAGGATATTCAACGCAGCATCTACGGCAGGTCCTTTGATATGACAAACGAAAAGGACTATCAGGCTTTTCTTGACGCCGGTGGCCACGGTGATGAAGGTTGCCTCAGAGTATGCGCCATAGCTGCCCAGGTTGCCGCGGAGAAAATCCTCGAAATTATGAAGCGGTGACTTTTCTAGGCAGCGAGTTGAGATTGTGCCCATAACTTGTCCCGCGATCCTTGTTCCGAACCAGGTGAGGGAACTTGAAGAAGTAATCCCATAGAGGTATGTGGAGACATCGCTCTATAGCGTAACTTACAACAGCGATAGGTACGCGCCATGAACATTTGCATTCAAAGGACTAACGACAGAAAAGAGTTTGTCAGGTACGCTTTCAAGGAACTGGGAATCGAAAACAGCCTCAAACACATCAATAACCTTCTCATAAAGCCAAACATTGTGTCCTTTGAGCCATATCCCACAACAACACATCCCGCCGTTCTCGAAGCCTGCCTGGAATATTTCGTGGAAAAAGGACTAAAGCCAGTCGTCACCGATGGACCAGCTTTTGATGCGGGAAAAAGCAAAGATATCATTGAAAACCACCCCCTGAAGGAGGTCTGCGATAGATTTAATACCCCCCTCATCGACCTTCTGGGACGAAAAATGGTTAGAAGGAAAGCAGGGGAGATTGAACTGGAGTTGTCCGAGATTGCCTTCGAGTACGACTTCATCCTTTCCCTGCCGGTGCTTAAAACCCATTTCGTATGCGGTCTCACCGGAGCTTTAAAGAACCAGTTCGGCTTTCTATCGACCAAGGAAAGAACAGAATTGCACTCGCACAAAGATATCCATAGGGCTATTGCCGAGCTTAATCTGATTGTGAGACCAGCCTTCTATATAGTGGATGCCGTCGAGACCTTAACCCATGCTAATGAGATGAGACATGGAGGAAGGAAAGCGGAACTGGGTTACATGCTGGCGGGGAAAGACCCGGTACGCCTGGACGTTGCTGGGTTAGAGCTGCTTAAGACGGTTGAGCCTAAACTGGCGGACAAGGGCCCCAGGGACATACCACATCTGCGACATGCCATCGAGTTAGGGGTCGGGACCCACTGACGATTTATTCTGAAAATATAATTATTCCGTTCGCGCTAAGCAGAGCAGAAGGGCCTACTGTAAACAGGGTAGCCCGGAGCGGATGCTCCAACCTACCCAGATTTATCCCGTTCATGGTTCGACAAGCTCACCACGAACGGTGTCTGGTACAATCTATTTGCAACCTGCTTCGCAGCCATGATTCGCTTGTGGTCAACTGCCTATGATGTTTTGCTTGGAGGATAGACGTGGTAGGCAAGGTACTCTCCATCTGACTGTCGAGGTCAGGGGCGACCTCGACTGCCGTCATTCTGCTAAGGCCTCGATGCAGATTTTAACTACATCTTCTGAAATCGCCTCGGTTTTCTGGAAGGGAATACTGAGGCTATGAAGGGGGCCTTCATATGGTTTGTCGGAGACCACTAAAATCCCGGCCGCTCTTTTCCCATGGTACTTTGCAATTGAAAAGAGCGCCGACATTTCCATATCAATTCCCAGAATTCCCTGCTGAGCCAAATTCTCGAGAAAGTCAGGTGTCTCCATAAAGGCAGCATCGGTGGAGAAGATTTCCCCTACCAATGGCTCATATCCAAAACGCCGCGTCGCATCCACCAGCTTTTTCACCAGTTCCTGGTTGGGAATCGAGACCTCGTCCTTGCCATAGTATTTGCTGGTGCCCTCCCCTATTCTGGCACTATCGGGGATCACTATCGTCCCTATTTCAATCCCCGGCTGCAGTGCGCCACAATAACCGACCCCTATCCCTTCAGAGGCGGGGGAGTGACATAAATATGCCTCGATATTGAAGCACGCTGCCGGTGCCCCCATCATGGTTGAGTCGAATAAAATCTCTTTATCCCCCTTTGTGCCTCTGTAGGGCTTGAGGCCACTGAGGGATTCCAGCCCGTAGTTCTCTGGTTTCGCTGGGGGAAAATTGGGCAACCACTCAAATTTGAGACCTAAACGGAAAATTACAGCATCGTAGCTCCCTAATGCCTCAATGCCCCGCCTTTTTCGGAATTCCTGTTCATTCTTCTGGTCCAGTAACATCGGCTACCTCCATGAACATCTCCAATTCATAGTTCATCCTTTGCCAGTGGGTGCCTCGCCAATAGACTCTATTGCAGGCGGGGCACTGCACATACTGAGACTGCGTCTGGAAAACATAGGGAGGAACAAGATCACGCACATCCTCCCTGCTTCTGGGTAGCAGAGTCTCATTGCATTCCAAACAACGGGTGAACTGCTTTCTTCGATTTAACTTCATAGTCTCCACCACCTGGCGAAGTTGAGTCTTAGCTTCGTCGTCTTTTATCAGCAGGGCTTCCAACTTGCCACTGATGACCACCCGTCGCAACATAATCTGGGTATCCCTGGTGAGGACCACTCTTTTCTCCTTCAAGCCAATGGCGACAAGTCTATCGTCATCGATATCGTTGATGAACAGGGTATCATAGCCCATCATTCTGAGCCAGCGACCCAATTTGCCAACATTGGCATCTACGATGAATCTGGGTCTCATCCTGCTGCTCTCTAAAGAGTGATTTTCATGCCCTCATAGCCTAAGGTGATATCTGCCCCAAGTTCTTTAGCGACTTGCGCCACCTCCTCCCTGATCTCATCTTCGATTGAGAGGATCATATGAACAACAACAACAGGAGGCAGGTAACCCTTGAGCCTCTTGAAATCCGCGAGTTCCTCTTTAAGCAGGCGAGGGCTGAGGTGCCCGGACTGTTGAGCTATAGCCTCATAACTATTGGACATACAAGTCTCGATAACCAAGAGGTCTGGCGAAATCACCTCCCAGCAGGAGGAGCAGTCCCCTCCTGTATCCCCGGTATAGAAAACGCTCTTCTTATCTGAGGAGGTAATCCAATAGCCCACCGCCGGCACGCCATGCTTTATCGGGAGAGGCAAAACACGATACCCCTCAATTACTGCCTCTTTGCCAGGCTCAACGGGACAGAATCTGAACGCCGGCTTATCAGGCAGGGGCTTGTACCGAAAATCTGGATAGACCACATCATTTAATAGATGTGTGGATATTACATCAAGCACGCTATCGAGGGCGTAGACATTAATGGGACCTCGCCAATAGGCATTAATGCCAAATGTAGCCAGGTCTCTTATGTGATCGAAGTGTTGATGGGTGATGAATATGGCCTTTACGCGCTGCTGGTCGGATAGTGTTAGGCTTGAGGTAAGGCTGCCAGCATCTATGGCTACGACCTTGTCAACCAGAAGCGAAACTAACTTGGAGTTTAACGACTCGCACTGATGAGCACCAAGGATCTCAAGCTCCATATTACATACCACCACAATCTTTCTCAGGAAATATAACTATTCCGTTCGTCCTGAGCTTGTCGAAGGGCCGTTCATGGTTCGACGGGCTCACCACGAACGATATCTGGCACAACTTATTTGCAGCCTGCTTCGCAGCTATGATTCGTCGCAAGGTAACCGCCCCTGAGTTTTTGATCCTTAGTCTCATCTCCATCCGCTTCTTCACCTTGGGCAAAGGAAGCTCAACGGGTAACCAGGAAAGGATTGAAACTGGTATCGTAGTCGTAGGTATCAATGCCCTCCTTCTTTTTCAGATAGTTAACCACCGCATAAGTGAAGGGTGTAGCCAAGGCTTCATAACCAGTCTTCACCAGCCAATGGGTCAGGATCATAGTGCCCAAAATCCCCCAGGGCTGTGTCCCGGCGAAGGCAACGATGATGAACACGGTAGAGTCCAATCCCTGGCCGACGATGGTGGAGCCTATGGTTCTTGTCCACAGCCAGCGTCCTTTGGTCCTGATCTTCATCTTAGCCAGGATGAAGGAATTTGCGAACTCACCCACGAGATAGGCAATGAAGGAGGCGATAAGCAACCTTGGGGCATAACCCAGTATGGTCTCATAAGCCTGCTGACTTCCCCAGACTGGAGCCGATGGCAACAGCCCGCCCAGCCAGATGGCGAGGACGGCGAGAAGGTTGCAGAAGAAACCAAGCCATATAACCCTTCTAGCCCAGCGGTAGCCATAAACCTCGGTAAGGATATCGCCGAAAATATAGCTTACCGGGAAAATGATGATGGCTGCAGGCAAGATTAATCCACCGATGCTTATTAGCTTGACTGCTATGATGTTCGCTATTATGAGGCAGGTAATAAAAACGCCGGCAACAACAACGAAACGGTGTGAGACAACCATATCATCATATCCACCGCTTGGAGCGGAAGTAGAGGAGCATGGCCCCGGAGATGCACAGCATAACAGCTATAGTAATAACGAAGGCATACGGGCTGTTCTGGAATGGAAGATCAATGTTCATTCCATAGATACTGGACACCAATACAAAGGGGAGCAGCATGGTAGCAAGTATGGTAAGCATCTTCATTATCTGAGTGGTACGGTGTGAGAAAAGTGAATCGCTGCTGGCATTGAGCCCCTCCACCACCTCCTTGTATTCATCCAGTGTCTCGATGATCTTACCGAGGTGGTCGCCGATGTCGCCAAAGTAAACATCGAGGTCCTCTCTGAGGAAGGGGTAGTCTCTCTCCTCCAGAGATTTAACGATAGAAGGCTGAGGGTTAAGTATGCGACGAAACGCCATGATATCACGTCTGAGGATAGAGATATCTCGCACCGAATCACGAGCCCTATCGGTGAAAAGCCTGTCTTCAGCCTCTTCCACATTAGCGATGACCCTATTCATGATAGGGAAGCAGTAGTCCACCAGGCGGTCGAGAGCCCGGTAAAGGAGGTATCCAGAACTTCGGCCCATATTCTCCTCGCGTGCCCGCTCGTTCTGCTGGCAATCATTGAAAAGCTTCTCCAAGGGCTTTAACTCACCTGAATGTACCGTTACCAAGAAGTTCGCACCAATAAAGATGGAGACCTGACTGGACGTGGTTACCCGCGCCTGCACATTGAATACTGGGAAATGAAGCACTACAAATAGATAGTTCTCATACTCGTCAATCTTGGGGCGCTCTATTCGACTCATACAGTCCTCTAAATCGAAGAGGTTGAACATGTAGGTTTGTGCCAGGTATTCTATATCATTCGATGTAGGTTTCTCGACATTTACCCAGGTGATCCTGCCCCACTTGACGGTCTCAATATTTAGTTTTTCTTTACCCTTACCGACCACAGTCATATCGCCTCTACCTCAGCTTCACACCCATTTTACCATAATCCTAGAAACTAGCAACCATATGTAGCTACCTAATTTATTGGGCAATAGAGGCCTGATAAATCAGGCAACTACACGTATCGTTAAAGTCAAAACTAATCAGCCTCTTCCGCAACATGATTTACACTATGTTTTCGTTATGCTATAATGCTCACGGCAAAATGGAGAAAAATATGAAGCAGGACATCATAAAGGATCACCAGACCCACAAGACGGATACAGGGTCATCTGATGTTCAGATTGCTCTGCTTACCGACCGGATAAACCGCCTTACAGAGCATATGAAGGTTCATCGCCACGATTATCATACACTTCGTGGACTGCTCAAACTGGTGGGGCAGCGAGAGAGGCAGCTGAAATATCTGAGCAGGATCGATCCTCAGCGCTACCGCACATTGATTGCAAAGCTTGGTCTACGCAAGTAGTTCTTCTAGTAGTGAGGTTGTATTCACAATGCCACAAGTTTTTGAGTGTGTTATAGACGAGCAGACTCTTGTCATTGAGATCGGTAAGCTTGCAAGCCAGGCAAGTGGCGCAGTTACATTG
>CAZZJX010000082.1:413-6176 GCA_964654845.1 uncultured Dehalococcoidales bacterium | reverse complement strand
ACCCCGCCCTGGACTCTGCCATCCCAGTTTCTGAACTCGTCCTTCAGTTTCAGTTCGACTTTAGCATATCCGGTGGTAAGCTCTACCAGCTTCATACCCATAGATAAAGCATAAGGCGAGGAATCAAATCGTTCCTTCACCTTGGCCCAATCGACATCCATTGTGACCCCCTGTACTTAACGCAGTTTCAACATACCGTTTGTAGCTTTGCTGGCCGGTCTTAATGGGCCTGAGTTATTCCCTCGGGCCTGGTTTAGATAAATCTGCCCACGGACTCTGCTATCGGTCTGAGCTCGTTCATCAGCTTCTCGAACTGGGGAAAAGAAAGGGATTGTAGGCCGTCAACCAGCGCCTCTTCAGGGTTGGGATGAACCTCGATGAGGAGCCCATCAGCACCGGCAGCTACAGCCGCTTTGCATAATGAAGCCACCAGATCGCGGTGGCCAGCGGCGTGACTGGGGTCCACGATAACAGGCAGATGACTGAACTTCTTGACTACAGCTATGGAGCTTATGTCCAGGGAGAAGCGTACGCTATCTTCAAAAGCGCGGATACCACGCTCACACAGGATTACCTGCTCGTTTCCCTCGGCCAGCAAGTAGTCGGCGGCAGTAAGCCACTCGGACACAGTGGATGAATATCCCCTCTTCAGCACCACGGGGTGTTTGCTCTTGCCAATCTTCTCCAGCAGGGTGAAGTTCTGCATGTTGCGGGCACCCACTTGCAGGATAGCGGCGTGTTGGGAAACCATGTTGACTTGATTGGAGTCTACTACCTCGGTGACTACGGCCAAACCCACGTCTCGCTGTACGTCAGCCAGCAGTTCAAGTCCAGCCTTGCGCAGCCCTTGAAAGCTAAAGGGGGAGGTACGAGGTTTGAAAGCGCCGCCGCGGACAATGCAAGCACCAGCTTTTTTTACCGCCAGCGCCGTTTCCATGAGCTGCTCACGACTCTCTACCGCACAGGGACCAGCCATGATTACGAAACGACGGGCACCTATCTCAATCCCATCAACGGTGATTACGCTATCCTCAGCCTTGAATTCGCGGGAGGACAATTTATAGGGTTTCATTATGCGAACAACACTTTCAACGCCAGGAAGGACGGCGAAAGTGTCTGTAGGTAGCTGACCAGTGATGCTTCCCAGGAGGGCAACAACCGTCTTGTTGGTGCCGTAGTTCATCTGAACTTCCAGGCCCAGATTTTGTGCCCGTTCCACCACTCTGTGGATGTCCTCATTTGTAGCGCCCGTCTTCATTTCTACTATCATGGTTAGCCTGCTCTCTATAGGGTTTATGCCAGCTATAAAAGCATTGTGGTTGATACTGTCAGCCGGGACCCCTGTTATAGCCTGGTGCCTATGCCTCTAGTCGCAAAGACCGTAGTGGCGAGCAACTTCCCTAAACCCCGGTAATGAGCCCTCAATGGTCTTGTCTTCAATACAGTAGGAGATACGTATATATCCGCTTCGGCCGAAGCCTTTGCCTGGCACTGCCAGGATATTGTGTTTTCTCAACTCAGCGAGGTAATCCATCTCATCAGGTACCGGGGACTTGGGGAACATATAAAAGGCACCCTGGGGCAGAACCACCGAATAGCCCATATCAGTCAGGGCTTTATGCAGATAGTCCCTCTTGCGTTGATAGTCTGCTACATCCACGGTAGCCTTCTGTAAGCTAGTTACCACATGTTGCATCAGGGCTGGAGCGTTGACGTACCCCAGCGTCCGATTGCAGAAGACAAGCCCATTCATCACCTCCTCACCATTCTCCACTTGGGGACTTATGGCAACATAGCCAATTCGTTCGCCAGGGATTGCCAGGTCTTTGGAATGCGAGCTTACTACAATGCTCCTGGGGTAATAGCGAAATACAAAGGGGTAGGATAGGCCATCATAGATGAGCTTCCGATAGGGCTCGTCGGAAACAAGATAGATTTGAGACCCGAACTTGGCTTCCTGTTTTGTGAGCAATTTGCCCATCTCGGCTAGCAGTCCACCGGGATAGAGCACGCCGGTAGGGTTATTGGGAGAGTTGATTATCACAGCCCTGGTACGTGGACTCAGGGCCTCTTCAAGCGCAGAAGGGGTAGGCAGAAAGCTATCATCCGTCTCGGCTATACTGCTGAGGCCGCCCTGATTGTTGATATAGAATAGGTATTCCACAAAATACGGCGCCCAGACAATGACCTCGTCACCCGGGTTCAGTATGGTTTTCAGCACCACATTCAGTCCTCCGGCAGCACCGACTGTCATCAGTACGTGTTCAGGGCTTATGGTCAACCCGGCTTCCTCAGAGATTGCTTGGGCTACAGCGGCACGAGTCTCGGGGTATCCTGCGTTGGGCATATAGCGGTGCATACCAGGAACAGGGTCATCCGCCCATTTCTTCAGCTCCTCTTTGAATGCAGTAGGAGGCTCCGCTACGGGATTTCCCAGGGTCAGGTCAAAGACATTGTCTTCTCCATACTGTTGCTTGAGAGCGATACCCTCCTCAAACATCCGCCGGATCCACGACCCCCTCTGCATCGCCTCGCCGATTTTGTGTGAAATGGCCACATTAACCTCCTTTGAAAGACGGATAGCTAAAAGGTAAATACCGGCCTAAGCAGGAATTTTAACCCTTCCCCAATACGTCTTCTGCCCTATCTATGTCGCTTACCTTAAGCACCACCTTTGCCTTTCCCGTCTCGCTTTCAGCAAAGGCGTAGATGTACTCCAGATTGATCCCCACTTTGGCCAGCGGTTCGACCACAGCTTTCAACAGACCACCTGGGACGTTGGGCATATCATAGGCGAGGACTGCGTTGATACGTACCGTGAACTGAGCATCTTGCAGTGCTTTCACCGCTCCCTCAGTATTGGAGACCACCATTCGCACGATGCCAAAGTCGGTGGAATCGGCTACGGAAAGGGCCTGGATATCGATTTCATTATCGGAAAGGGGCTTGAGCATGTCCACCAGACGCCCAGGCTCATTGCTCACAAAAACGGAGACCTGCTTTATTCTCATCTCTCCTCCTTCTTGGCGGGGATCCGAACCTACAATTCGCGTTGATCTACTACGCGCTTGGCTTTGCCCTCGGTTCGGGTAATGGTTTTGGGCTCAACCAGTTTTACCCTGGCTGAAATGCCAAGGACGCTATCCATTTCTGCCCGCACACTCTTTTCCAACTCCTCCAAGCTGCGCATTTCGTCGCTGAAGACAGCATCGGAAACCTCAACCCAGATCTCAATTTCGTCCAAGTGGCGCTCTCGGTCTACAATTATCTGATACTGCGGCTCCACTCCCTCTACGGATAGCAGCACGCTCTCGATCTGTGTGGGGAAGACGTTCACCCCACGGACGATGAGCATGTCATCTGTGCGGCCATGGACCTTGGACATGCGGATCATCGTGCGACCGCACTCACAGGTTTCGGGATACAGGTTGACTATGTCGTGTGTTTTGAAGCGGATGACTGGCATGGCCTCCTTGGTAAGGGCGGTCAGCACTAGCTCACCCTGTTGACCATAGGGTACTGGTTGCTCTGTCACTGGATCGATGATTTCGGCTAGAAAATGGTCTTCCCATATGTGCATGCCTGTTTTATAGGAGCACTCACAGCTTACCCCGGGTCCTAGGAGTTCGGTCAGGCCATATATATCGATAGCGGTCACGCCAAGCTTGGCCTCGATCTCGGCCCTCATATTTTCCGACCAGGGTTCAGCGCCGCACACTGCGAGGCGGAGTTGGCTGGCGGCTAAATCAATACCCATCTCCTGTGCCGTCTCCGCTACAATCAGGGCGTAAGAGGGCGTGCAGGTTAAAACAGTGGTGCCAAGATCCTCGATGAGCATGATCTGGCGTTTGGTATTGCCTGCGGCGACAGGGATAACCGTGGCCCCCAGCCGTTCTGCCCCATAATGAAAGCCAAGGCCCCCGGTAAACAGGCCGTATCCATAAGCGTTCTGTATGACATCACCGCTATGAGCTCCTGCTGAAGCCAGGGTGCGTGCCATGAGGTTAGACCAGGTATCTATATCCTTGGCATTGTAAGGAGCTACTGTTGGCTTGCCAGTGGTACCAGAGGAGGCATGTACCCTCACTACCTCGGAGAGCGGCACTGCCATCATGCCAAAGGGATAGTTATCCCTGAAGTCGGACTTGCTGGTGAAGGGCAGCTTGCTTACATCGTCCAGAGACTTGATGTCTTTGGGGGTCAACCCCACCTCTTGGAACTTAGCACGGTAGAAGGGGACCTTTTCATATGCGGACTTTGCCCTCTGCTGAAGGCGTTCAAGTTGCAGCTTCTCCAGTTCTTCTCGTGGCATCTTCTCGTATTGGGGTTCCCACATAGTTACTTGCCCTCCTCCTTTTGTCTTTCCCGAGCCGCATCAACGCCGGCGTTGAATGCTGCCACGTTTACCTCATGCAGACGAGATGGCAAATGTCTCCTAATTTCGTCAAGCCAGCTCTGCTCAGGTATCTCCAGAAAAACGGACAGAAAGCCCAGGCACAGCACGCTGGACGCTCTCGGATTGCCCAGCTTGGTTGCCATCTCCATTACGGGCAGGACATATGCCCGCTGGGTAATGCTTGAAAGGGATTCCTTAACTTCATCAACACTGGGATAATGGTAACCTTCAATAGTGACCGAGAGCGGGGTCACAGCAACACTGTCAACAATAGCAATGCCATCAGGCTTCAGCAGTGCCAGGGAACGGACTGCCTCGAGGCGTTCATAGGACACCAGAAAATCGGCATCACCCGGGGAAATCATGGGAGAAAAGACCTTCTCCCCTATGCGCACATGGCTGGTCACGCTACCGCCACGCTGGGCCATGCCCAGGGAGTCCGTCTTCTTCACATCATAGCCAGTGGCAAGGGCAGCCGTAGTAAGGATATCGGACGCCATAATGACACCCTGGCCCCCCACCCCAGTCATCAGAATATCAATTTTTCTAAGCATCAATCGCCTGCTTTCTCAATTGCCTTGCGTGCGCAGACCTGAACGCATAAGGAACAGCTCTCCCCAACGCACATAGTGGGGACAATGTATGCTTTCTCCCCATCGAAGGTTATGGCAGGACACCCGATGTCCAGGCATAGCTTGCACCCATTGCAGCGTTCTTCGTCGATCCTGAGCGCTGTTCCACTGATTCGTTCATATAGGGAACAGGGCCCCTGCACCACGATAACCGAAGGTTCATCGTTGGCAGTGCAACGCTGAATGGTCTCTTCAATGTCCTTCAGATTGAAGGCGCTTATTACATTAACGTCTTTGACACCGATGCCGCGCGCCAGCTCTGCGATATCCACCTTGGGAGCTTCTTCGTTCCTGGCTGAGCGTCCGGCTGCGGGGTGACCCTGATGCCCGGTCATAGCGGTGGTTTGGTTGTCCAGAATGATCACCGTGCTGTGGCTCCTGTTGTAAACCATGTTCACTAAGCCAGGGATGCCGGTGTGCATGAAGGTGGAGTCTCCTAGAACCGACACCGTCTTTTCCGCCACCCCGGCCTTCTCCAGGCCATGGGCTAGGGTGATACTGGCCCCCATGCACACACAGCTATCAATAGCAAAAAGGGGTGAATATACCATGAGGGTGTAACAACCGATATCCGAGGTGGCGATATGCCACACTTTTCCTTTCCTGCCACCAACTCTAGACCTTGAAATTGACCCCTTGGGACCAAACCTGAGACGACCTAAGACATAGCCAACGCCACGGTGGGGGCATCCTGGACACAGAAGAGGGGGGCGAGGAGGAAGAGGCTTCGAGGTG
>CAZZJX010000082.1:0-403 GCA_964654845.1 uncultured Dehalococcoidales bacterium | reverse complement strand
TTGTGGCGTTCCTGAGATAAGGTTCGCTTTCATTACTCCCTGGAGCACAATGTGGGTGTTCAACTCGCCCGTTATGGGGAACATGGACTTACCCTCCACCGCAATGCCCATTGACTTGATGATTTCCTCCATGAAGGGATCGAGTTCCTCCACCACTAGCAGGGTCTCCACTTCAGCAGCAAAGCTTCGGATCAGTTGTTGGGGGAGGGGATAGGTGGTCACCAGCTTAAGAAAGGAGGCTTGAGGGAATGCCTCCCGTGCGTATTGATAGGCTACGCCGGCAGAGATGATACCGAGTTTTCGGTCTCCCCAGATAACCTCGTTGAGGGGAAACTCTTCGAAAAGCTGCGCCGCGCGCAGGATGCGCTGTTCCGCTAACGGGTGTCGTGGGCGGGCATATGAG
>CAZZJX010000081.1:0-6216 GCA_964654845.1 uncultured Dehalococcoidales bacterium | reverse complement strand
GGGCTATGTGGTCGCCGGTAGGTTATCTCCTTTCATACGTCTTCCCCACCTTCATGACACAAGTGACCGATGAAATCCTGGTCTGGCATCGAGCGATAATTCATACGCTGCCGGCATTCATACTCCTTGCCTATATTCTGGTGGGCCGCTCCCGGTTACAACATATACTGCTATCACCCATAAACATATTCTTCCGTTCCCTGAAGCCCAAAGGGGCCCTGGTCCCTGTGGATCTCGAGGAAGCTGAGACATTCGGCACAGCCAAGATCGAGGACTTCACCTGGAAGCAACTGCTGGACCTCGATGCCTGCACCCGGTGTGGTCGTTGCCAGGACAATTGCCCGGCCTACCTGACCAGCAAGCCTCTATCCCCCAAAGGAGTCATAGTAGACCTCAAGGCACACCTCTACGAGGTGTATCCGGTCCCTCTCATGACCAAACCCCAAGAATCTCGACGTGACATGATCGCCGATGTAATAACTCCAGAGGTAATCTGGGCTTGCACTACGTGCGGTGCCTGTCAGGAGGCGTGCCCGGTCTTCATAGAGCATATCAACAAGATCATCGACATGCGTCGCAACCTGGTGCTGGAGCAGGCCGAGATGCCGGAGACGGCGGAGGTAGCATTGAGGTGTATTGAGGAGAGGGGGCATACCTGCAAAGGAACGACATACTCCAGAACTGACTGGTGCGATGGACTGGACGTCAAGCTCATATCGGAGGACCGGGACGTAGATGTGCTCTACTGGGTTGGCTGCGCCGCCGCTCTGGAGGATAGAAATGTAAAGGTTGCTGCCGCTTTTGCCCGGGTGCTCAAAGCGGCAGGCGTCAATTTTGCCATACTAGGTGATGAGGAGAGCTGCTGTGGCGAGCCGGCACGGCGCATGGGGAATGAGTACCTTTTCCAGATGCAGGCTCTTAAGAACATTGAAACCTTGAAGGGCTATGGCGTCAAGAAGATCGTCACCACCTGTCCCCATTGTTACAATACCTTGAAAAACGAGTATCCCCAGTTTGGAGGGGAGTTTGAGGTCGTCCATCATACCGAGTTCATAGCCGACCTGATCAAGCAAGGTAAACTCAAACTGGCAAGTGAGATGAACAAGAAGGTCACTTATCACGACCCTTGCTATCTGGGGAGGCACAACGACATCTACGATAGCCCTCGGCAAGTCCTCACAAGTATTCCCCAGGCCAAGTTAGTGGAAATGGAGCGCTACCGCAGTAAAAGCTTCTGCTGCGGCGCTGGTGGTGGGCACATGTGGATGGAGGAGACTGGCACCAGGATCAACGAGGTCCGAACTGGGCACGCCCTTGAAACCAAATCCGAGATCGTGGCTACCGCTTGCCCCTATTGCCTTCAGATGTTCGAGGATGGCATAAAAGCAAAGGAGGCAACAGAATACTTCAAGGCAATGGATATAGCCGAGCTAGTGGCGGACGCTATCCAAGAGTAGCCTCTCCGCGCTGAGCCTAGTGAACCAGAAACGAAGGCCTCGACCCGGGAGTTCGAGGCCTTTTCCTTACTGTTCGGAGCGTTTTGGTCGTTTCTTACGAGGGACATTGTTCAGCGAGTTTTGGATTATCGCCATTCCGATGAGGCTGAGGAAAAACAGCAGTATAAAAGCGACGGGCCCGCTCATCCGCTCCTTGGTCACGTGCCCCACACCTTCGCAGAACTTCCACAGCCAGTAGATGTTCACCAGAGGGACAATAATTAGAAGCGCTGTTGGTATTCTGGCGCCCCGCCGGTTCATCTCACCCTTGGTAATCACATACCACACCAAAGCGTAGATGCCGAAGGTAATGATTGACAATACCAAAACCAATATAGGACTACGGCGTTTCATAAGCTACCACCTCTTTTTTATTTTGGCGCTTTGCAAGCTACTACATCCACTCCCTCTTGTCAATAAGAGAGCTCTAACAAACTTACCAATGGTTTCTCGCTTTCCGCCTTTTGAAAAACGTTCCAAGCTATAATGAATACGCCGATAAAAAGTCTTACAATTCACTACAACATATCATATTTTACAACATTTCTTCTTGACAAACTTTAAGCTCTGCGAATAAAATGCTAAACAGCGATTAGATTATTTAGGAGGTAATAGTGTTTTCATTTATGGGAAAGCTTCTGAGAGTTAATCTGTCAGAGGGGACGGTTTCTGAGGAAGATATACCAGAACGCTGGATGAAGGATTATTTGGGTGGTAGTGGGCTAGCAACCAAGTATCTTTACGATGAGGTTAAGGCAGGAATAGACCCGCTGGGTCCGGAAAACAAGCTCATATTCATGACGGGCTGCCTAACGAGCACCCCATCGCCCAGCACCGGGAGATACAGTGTAGTTGCCAAGTCCCCTTTAACCGACTTTTGGGCACAATCCAACTCAGCTGGTTTTTGGGGAACAGATTTCAGGAAGACAGGTTTTGACGGGATAATTTTTGAGGGTATCTCACCAAAACCGGTTTACCTGGTAGTTGAGAATGGAAAAGCGGAGCTAAAAGATGCGGGGGATATCTGGGGCAAGAATGTTCCAGAAACCACAAGCCTGCTACAGAAAAAGCTTGGCAAGGGATTCAATGTTGCGTGCATTGGAA
This sequence comes from uncultured Dehalococcoidales bacterium, assembly GCA_964654845.1. GTDB lineage: Bacteria > Chloroflexota > Dehalococcoidia > E44-bin15 > E44-bin15 > DAOUVR01. Next base: position 3,616 of record CAZZJX010000081.1, on the reverse strand, counting down.
TCGGCGGCGAGAATCTGGTCAAATATGCCGCCATCATGAACGATGAGCATAGAGCGGCGGGAAGATGCGGTATGGGCGCGGTAATGGGGTCAAAACGCCTAAAAGCCATCGCTGTAAAAGGGTCGAAGACAGTCGAAATTGCCAATCAAGCCGCTTTCACCGAGGTGGCAAAGAAACAGTACGCTCTACTCGAGGAATCCATGATGAAAATAGGCATGGAGACATTTGGAACGGCTGTGGTTCTCGATATGGTGAATGTCCGCGGCGGACTTCCCACCAGGAACTGGCAGACCGGCGTCTTTCCCAATATAGAAAAGATCAATGCAACGGCACTTAATGAAACGCTTCTCGTGGACAGGAAGAATTGCTTTGCCTGCCCGATTAAGTGTGGAAGAGTAACCGAAATCAAAACAGGGCCATATGCAGGCAGTAAGGGAGAGGGCCCAGAGTATGAAACCATCGGGGCATGCGGCTGTATGTGTGACATCGACGACCTGCCAGCGATCACAATGGCGCATTATTTATGCGATGAGTATGGCCTTGATACCATCTCCGCAGGGAGCACCATAGGTTTTGCCATGGAGTGCTATGAGAAGGGAATACTGACCAAATCGGACACCGGTGGGTTGGAGATTAATTTTGGCGACGCGGCCATCATGATTGAGCTGATACATAAGATAGCTAAAAGAGAGGGCATTGGCGACTTACTGGCCGAAGGTACCAAAAGAATGGCAGAAAAGCTGGGCAAGGGAACGGAAAGGTTTGCCATGCATGTTAAGGGCCTGGAGATGCCGTGCTACGACCCCAGGGCTGCTAAGATAACCGGGCTAGGATTTATGGTAGCAAATCGAGGCGGCGATCATATTACAGCCTACATACAAGCCCCAGCATTTCTCAACATGCCATTCCTCATTGTTGAGGAAAGCACAATCGAAGATATATTCGTAGAAAATCCAAAAGAGGCCAAGGTTGTCAAGGACCTGGAGGATGCGCTCACCTTCTTTGATTGTGCCGGGGGGTGCAAATTCATGGGGATGAGTTTAGCCGCAGACGAGTGGATTGAATTGATAGCTCATGCCACCGGCTGGAAATTCGGCGTAGATGAATTTAGAAAGACCGGTGAACGAGTGGTTAACCTTGCAAGAGCATACAACATAAGGGAAGGACTGACCCCGGCTGATGATAACCTGCCAAAGCGTCTATTAGAGGAGCCACTACCAGAAGGCCCGGCGGCTGGCCATGTAAATAACCCGGCACCACTTTTAGAAGCTTATTACGAATTTCGAGGATGGGATAAGGCAACGGGCAAACCAACCCCGGAAAAACTTCGAGAGTTAGGCCTGGAAGATCTGATCCCTGATATGTGGGGTAAATAGGCCAAGATAGGCAACAGCAGGAAGCTATATCAGTTTTGGAGGAGAAAGTATGGCAGAACAAATAACCTATGCCGATAAGCCCTGGATCAAAAGCTACAAATTGGGGCCGACCAAGCTCAAGGAAACAATGGAGCCATACCCCAGGGTGCCCCTGTATAAGATCTTGGATGATTCGGCGGATAAATATCCCAGCACCAGCGCAATTAACTTCTTGGGGAGGATCATTACATATCGGGAGCTAAGGCTTAATGTAGATAAGCTGGCGACTGCTCTTACCGACCTGGGTGTAAAGAAGGATGATAAAGTAGCGGTGATGCTGCCAAACTGTCCACAATACGCCATAAGCGAGTTTGGGGTATTAAAGACCGGTGCGGTGCATGTCCCGTGTAGCATAATGCTGCGAGCTGACACCCTTGAGCACGAGATGGTTGAATCTGGAGCCGAGACAATAATCTGCTGGGATCAATCTCTCGATATCGTTAATTCAATAAGGGACAAGACAAAACTTAAGAACATAATTGTCACATCAGACAAGGATTACTCTTTAGAAGAACCAGAGGTAAAAGAGATTCCCGGCACCTACCAGTTAAAAGATTTGATAGCAAAATACGAGCCCAACCCCCCCGAAGTGCAAATTGACCCGATGGAGGATTTGGCCATTCTAGCCTTTACCGGAGGTGCTACAGGAATCACAAAAGGCGGAATGATAACTCATTTCTGCCGAATGGCTAATCTAATGCAGGGGATTCCGTGGGCCAGTGCGTCTGTGGCGGCGGGAATTATAGGGAAAACCTCCGTATTGATAGCTGTTCCCCTATTCCACCAGTACGGAGAGTACGCAATGGAATCGGCGATTCACTGGGCTCAGACAGTTCTGTTGATTGCCGACCCGAGAGATACCGATTCAATTATAAAATACTTGAAGGAATTTCGTCCTGCCCACACCTGTGTTGTTCCTACCCAGCTCATGCGCATCGCTGAAAGCAAGATCGGGAGGATGCCGGTTGGCATCACCTCGGCCGCGGCTCCTCTCCCCAAAGAAACTGCGGAAGCTATCAAGGCAGATACTAAGATGCCTGTCGGAGAGGCATATGGTTTAACCGAAGCGGGCCCGGCTACTCACATGAATCTTTCAATTGGTCTAGCGCGGACAGGGTTTATGCGGGAGGCGAAAGAGGGCATCGGGGTACCCATTGCCGATACGGAGTGCAAAATCGTGGACCCGGCCACAGGTGAAGATGTTCCCGTTGGTGAAACCGGCGAGCTGTATATTCGTGGCCCACAGGTTATGAAAGGCTACTGGCCGACACCCGGCAATGGCCTGATAGACGGCTGGCTTCCCACCGGCGACATAGCCAGAATGGATGAAGACGGGTACTTCTTTCTCGTGGATCGCGTCAAAGATATGGCAAACGTTTCAGGCTATAAAGTGTACACCAGGGTAATCGACGAAGTTCTGTTTCAGCATCCCGCGGTTGCCATGGCTGTTGCGATTGGAATCCCTGACCCGGAACGTCCAGGAAGCGAGAGAATAAAGGCCTTCATCAAACTAAAGCAGGATTATGAGGGCAAGGTGACCGGTGACGAGATTATTGAGTGGTGTAGAGACAAGATGGAACCTTATGCTCGCCCCAGGTCTGTTGAGTTCAGGGATGATTTACCGATGACTGTGACCGGGAAGCTTTTTAAGAGGGAACTAAGAGAGGAAGAGATTAAGAAGATGAAAGAGAGTGGGGAGCTTAAATAACGGAAATATTTCATACCGGCTTGGTTGTGATGCCCGACAAGACCCCAAGCTCCTCAGGAGACTTTAACGGAGAATCGTAGTCCCGCATTATCAAAAGACGATTCCCCCCCCAGTAACTATGAACTGGACAGGCAATCGTTGCTAAGAGCCTGTCTATTTATTGCGGATATTTTGCCTCAAAAGGCTAAAGGATAACTGCTTGACTTACCTCGGCGATTATGGCTGCACCTAGGGCAGTGCATAATTGAGGTTGAGGTGGTACCAACAATTGAGTACGCGATTTGTCTTCCAGGCTCTTGATAAGCCTAGCATCAAGTCAGTTCAGGCTGGTTATGGTGCAGGGAAGCAGATGGTAAGCCTTTTGCTTACCACCCTCAGCTATAACCCCTTTGCTTGTTACTGAACCAATGTCGATGCCCATAAACCAGGGCATACCAACCTTCCTAGGTATAGAAAGTAGCCTCCTTCAGGCGGCGCTCCTTCCTCTGGATAG
>CAZZJX010000080.1:5283-6270 GCA_964654845.1 uncultured Dehalococcoidales bacterium | reverse complement strand
GGCGTCTCCGATAGCTTGATGGAAATGCCTACCTGCTTTACCTTGCCAAACTTTGGGTGGTCCATCTCTACCACCATCTGTCGATGATTTATCTGAGGGTCGGAGAAGGCCTCGTCCAGCGGGTAGACCGGGGCCACGGGAACGTCCGCTTGTCTTAGCAGCTCCACCCATTCATCTCGTGTCTTGGTGAGGAATGTTTCTCGAAAATAGGCGAATATCTCCTCACGCTTCTCGCCTGTATCAAATTCGTAGGAGCTGAAGTCCTCCCTGCCCAGTGCCTTGCACAGGTTCTGGTAGAACCACGGCTCCAACGCTCCCAGGCTGACATACTTTCCGTCCTTCGTTTCATAGATATTATAGAAAGGCATACCACCAAAAAAGAGCACATCTCCCCTTGTAGGCACTGTGCCGGTTGAGAAATATTGGGCTGCTTCGGCATGCATCAGCGACAGAACGCCATCCGTCATTGAAATGTCAACATACTGTCCCTTTCCCGTTCTTTCCCGCGCCATCAGGGCGGCGAGAATCCCTATCGCACCTTGCATGCCGCCTGCGGCATAGTCCGCCAGCAAATTGGCTATTACCGCTGGGGGGCCGCCCCTTTGACCGATCATGCTCTGCGCCCCGGCAATCGATATGTAGTTGATATCATGTCCTGCTACTTCCTGATAAGGGCCATCCTGCCCGTAGCCGGTAACGGAACAATATACTATTCTGGGGTTTATCTTTTTTATGGTGTCGTAGTCCACTCCGAGGCGTTTTACCACGCCAGGTCTGAACTCTTCAACAATGACATCGGCATCCTTGGCCAGCTTATAAAAGATCTGCTGAGCCTCCGGCTCCTTAAGATTGAGAACAATGCTCCTCTTGTTGCGGTTCTCAGCGTCGTAGGCTCTTCTCTCCTCACCAGCCATGGCTGAAGAAAAAGCCTGGGCACGCCCTCCCCCAGGTTCGACCTTGATAATGTCCGCTCCCAGGTCAGCGAGG
>CAZZJX010000080.1:3306-5262 GCA_964654845.1 uncultured Dehalococcoidales bacterium | reverse complement strand
ATGCCATTGTCATATTCAGACCTCCTGTCTTTCTTTCAATCTTATGGCAGCCCAAGAAAGGTTGTCAACTTTGAATCACACAAAGTGTTTGTTTGGGCGGGCAAAAACTTGATTGGCCATCCTCGGAATCGAGCTTGAAGGTAGCCCTATAAAACGGTCTCTACAAGAACGGGGGGCATTCTAAGTCTCGGATGGAGGGATGAACTCAGTGGCGAAGCACTGAACCGTGATGAGCCCTGCTTCTTCCAGGATGCAGTGCACGGCCTTCATCTCGTCCAAGCTGGGCCACAAGATCTGGCTCCTGTAACCACCGTCGAAATAGGCCATGGCAGTGGTCTGAATAGAGGGGTCAATATTGTGAATCTCCCTTCCAATACGCCGAATCTCCTCTAAGGAGATTAATTCCTCGTTGTAGGGAATCCCAACGCCGATAAATACCTTATCGTGGTAATGGTGGGTTATATAGTCCACCGCATTCCAGGCATTACCCTTACATCTTTGTGCTAGCTCCTTATTCCGTAATCCCGTTATTCTCATAAAAGTCTCTATGTGTAATCCTTTGAGGTCTATCCCGAAATCGGTCAATCCGGCATCGATGAGCTCATCGATATAGTCCTCCGTAAGTAAGGAGCCATTGGTGGAGATGTGAAGGCGGGTCTCTGGCTCTGGATTAAGCCGCCTGAGCTCTTTTAAGAGTTGAATAAGCCAGGGCCTGTTGAGAGTAATTTCGCCTCCAGAGAGACAGAACCTGTCTACCTTCAGTTGTTGCTTCACTTTGGTCAGCATCGTAGCTGCTTCCAGGGGCGTGTAAGCTGGCCCATTCCCCATATGGGTGATCATCCAGTTATGGCACTGTGGACACCTGAAATTACACCCGGCAACAAGGCAGCATATCTCCAGGAACTCAGACTTGGCATTTTTTCTTACCTCCCACGGTGTCCCCACCCCACCGTAAGGAAGCCCACCGGTCGGCCCAACGATTCTCAACGGTACCCAATCCTTGGGCAGGTCGGTTCTGATCTTCATTCCCTCCTTTGCCTCTGTGACACAGGCTCGCCGTACCTCCCCATCGATCTGCACGGCGCAATCCCAGCAAGCACCAACCCCGCAAGGGGCGTAGAGCGCCCCTTCGGCGGGCAGACCGGCGGTTATGCTGTAGCCTGTGTGCCATAGTGCTTCCTTCACGGTTATCCTCTCAGGCACGCTCCTCAACACTCCATCAACCTCGATAGCCACCTCTTTTTCCCTTCCTACCTCCACTAGCTCGAGAGCCTCGTTGGGGCAAAGCTGAACGCAGGCACCACAGCCAATACATATCTCTTCCTCAGCACCTGGACAGGCAACAAAGGTAGTGCAGGCACCGCAGTCCATGCATTTATCTGGATTATGGCGAGCTTCGAAAGGCGTGGCTTAGTTCCCCCTTCCCGTTACAATCCTTCACTCCATGTCAGAAAGCACAAATCTTGAAGCTGTGCACTCGTATCAATATCCTGTCGCTTAAATAGACCTCCTATCTTCAATACAGGTCTCCTTGGCCATCTTATGGCAGTATGCGAAACCCTGTCAACGTTGAACCACGCTCGAGTGCGGTGCGTTATATATCTGGGCACTACCATTGCTGCTTAACCACGCTTAAGGATTCTTGGAGTCGGTTTTATGTTGATTAATCGTAGCTATCGTGATATAGTTTCGATATGAAAGCTGATTTTATTCCCCGTGGCACTATCACCTCTCCCGGGGGCTTCCTCGCCGGCGCAACCCGTGCCGGTCTGAAGGTCAAGGGCGGACCCGACCTGGGTATCCTTTACTCCGAGGTGCCTTGCGTTGCTGCGGGGCTGTTCACCACTAACAGGATCAAGGCTGCCCCTGTCGTGTGGTGCCAGGAGCATATCGCCGATAGCAGGGGGCAGGCCATTGTGGTCAATTCGGGCTGCGCCAATGCCTGCACCGGCGAGT
>CAZZJX010000080.1:0-3206 GCA_964654845.1 uncultured Dehalococcoidales bacterium | reverse complement strand
CCATTGGTGGCATCGCCAAGGGGTCGGGTATGATCCACCCCAATTTGGGCACCCTGCTTTGCTTCCTGGCTACCGATGCCGCTGTCGATGCCCATTTTCTGGAGAATGCGCTTCGAGACGCGGTAGACATATCCTTCAACATGGTCACCATAGATGGTGATACCAGCCCTAATGATACGGTACTTATCCTTGCCAACGGGATGGCAGGCAATGAAACAATTAAAGAAGGCGCAACAGAGGCGGAGGCCTTTCGACAGGCTCTCACGGAGGTCTGCACTTTTCTTGCCAGGCGCATCGCCGGCGATGGTGAGGGGGCGAAAAAGCTCATTGAGGTCACCGTGGAAGGGGCACTCACCGTCGCCGATGCACGGGCGGCGGCGCGCACCATAGCTGGCTCCCCATTGCTGAAGGCGGCGGTGCACGGGTGTGACCCCAACTGGGGGCGGATCATCGCTGCACTAGGCCGAAGCGGCGCCGAGATCGATGCGTCGAAGATAGCCCTTTTCCTGAATAGCATATGCTTGATGGAGGGTGGCTCACCCAGTTCGTTCGATAGAGATAGTGTGAAGGCGGCGATGGCGCAGGACGAGGTTCCGATTAGGGTGTGCCTCAATGTGGGTGATGGCATTGCCACCGCCTGGGGCTGCGACCTCACCGCCGAATACGTGGCGATAAACAGCGAGTATACAACATAGGGTTTGGGGATCCACTCCGGTTCACTAGCACTACGTTGCGAGAAAATAAAAGAGGTCGAAAGAATGAACAAGCCTATTGTAGTCAAGATTGGCGGGAGCACCCTGGGCAGCAACGATACTACGCTTGAGGACCTGGTCGCCCTTCAGAATGAGGGAAAGACGGTCATAGTTGTTCATGGTGGAGGCAATTTGATAACCCGCTGGCTTTCCAAGCAGGGCGTAGCGACCAAGTTGGAGGATGGGCTCAGGGTGACAGATGAAGAGACAATCGAGGTGGTGGCTGCCGTCCTTTGCGGGCTGGTCAATAAGGACCTTGTTGCCGCTATTCAGTCGCTGGGCGGGCGAGTCATAGGTCTGAGCGGCATTGACGGGCGCCTCATCGAAGCAAAAATCAAGGATGAGAAGCTTGGCTACGTGGGGGAGGTGGTACGAATTAACCCGGAGCCTATAGAGATTCTATTGAGAGAAGGCTATATTCCCATAATCGCTCCTTTGGGTCTTGGAGTGAAGGGCGAAAAGCTTAATATAAATGCCGATACCGCCGCTGGTGAACTGGCTGTTGGCCTTGGAGCGGCCAGGCTTATCTTACTCACCGATGTCGCCGGCGTGATGGACCGTTCGGGAAAACAGTTACCCCGCATACCGGCCAGCGATGTAAGCTCTCTTATCAAATCTGGTGTGGTGATGGGGGGGATGATTCCAAAGGTTGAGGCATGTCTATGTGCCCTTTCCAGCGTGGCTACCGCTCAGATCGTCGATGGCCGGGAGCCTCACGCCCTGGTTGAAGCCATAGCTGGCAAAGGGAGCGGGACGACAATTGTATGAAAAGGGGTTGGCAATGACGGATTGGCAGGAGTTGGAGCGGAAATACCTGATGAATACCTTCAAGAGGCTGCCGGTGACACTGGTGCGCGGGCAGGGGGCGCGGGTATGGGACGATGAGGGGAGGGGGTATCTGGATTTCATAGGCGGCCTGGCGGTGGATGTCCTTGGTCACTCGCATCCCGAATTAACAAAAGCTATATCTGAGCAGGCACACACCCTGATTCAGACATCCAACCTTGTTTATAGCGTGCCCCAGATACGCCTGGCCGAGCTACTTGTTGAAAACAGTTGCTTCGACAAGGTCTTCCTTTGCAATAGTGGCGTCGAGGCCACTGAGGGGGCGGTGAAGCTGGCCCGCAGGTATGGCAAGCTCCATCTTGATGGTGCTTATGAGGTGATTACCACGATGAACTCCTTTCATGGTCGCACCCTGGCTATGATTGCAGCTACGGGACAGCCCAAATTCCAGGAGTCTTATACACCGCTGACCGAAGGATTTGTAAATGTGGAATATGACAATATCGATGCCATCAAAAAAGCTACGGGTCGAAAAACCTGCGCGGTGATGCTGGAGGCGATCCAGGGTGAGGGTGGGGTGAACGTCCCTAATGACGATTACCTGAAGGAGGTTAGAGCCTGGTGCGATGAACGGGGCATCCTTTTAATCCTGGACGAGATTCAAACGGGGATGGGGCGGACGGGAACGCTTTTTGCTTACCAGCAGTCTGGCATCGAGCCTGACATCATGGCCATCGCCAAAGGATTGGGAGGTGGTGTGCCCATTGGTGCTTTTCTGGCAAAGGATAAAGCTTCTGTCTTTGCCCTAGGGGACCATGGCAGCACATTTGGCGGTAACCCTCTTGCCTGCGCTGCAGGATTCGCTACCTTGAAGTATATCCTGGAGCAAAATGTAGTGGAAAACTGCCGTAATATGGGGAATTACCTGATGTCGCGCCTTCTGAGTTTAAAGGCAAAGTACGATTTTATCATCGAGGTCAGAGGGCGTGGCCTCCTTATCGCTATGGAATTCTCAAGTGACATTGCTGAAAATGTAGTAAAGGCTTGCCTTCAAGAGCGCTTGCTGCTTAACGCAGTAAAGCCGAGCGCCATTCGCTTTATGCCTCCGCTTATCATCGGGGAGAAAGAGGTTGATGAGGCGGTAGGCATCGTTGAGAGGGTGTTGGGTAGGGCGAGCAAGGAGATGGTGGCGACGCAGGACTAGCTGCACGCTCGCCGAGAGGAAATGAAGGGCAAGGTTCTCAAATCTTCCATAATACTTGGGGTCATCATAGTTTTGCTTGGCGCTGTGGGCTGGTTGTTATTCTCTCCGTGTCCACCGGGTAAGTTTGGTATTGTAGAAGATGCTGGTCAAAGCGTCGTAGAAATACCTGAGGACGTAAGAGAGGATGCCAATAGTCTGGCATCCGAGTTTATTGACAGTAACTCTGCGGATTATGATATGTTTGTAGATAATCTTTTAGAAGTATACTCAGAAGCTGTGGGCAACGATGTTCTTCTTATCTTTAACTCGGGTGGTCAGGGGCAAGAGGAGATCGGCCCCGAATGGGGAAGTATCTTAGAGGGAATCGAAGAAGAGCTAGAGAAACTGGGTTGTACTCACATGCTGGTGATATATGAGAGGACTTTCGGTGGTTTCTGGAATTTTGTCAAAGAACTGAGAGAGAC
>CAZZJX010000079.1:3418-6352 GCA_964654845.1 uncultured Dehalococcoidales bacterium | reverse complement strand
ATCCCCGCTGCCATCTGTGGATCCAGTATCGCTAGTTTCGGAAAGAGGTGATCGCTTAGAAAAATCTGCTTCACCTCCCGCTCGTCATCCTTTACCACGGCTATCTGAGTACACTCGCTCCCCGTTCCCGATGTGGTAGGAATTGCTATATGGGGCACAGTCGGTCCCGCTATGGGTACTCCCACATAGTCGGAGAGCTTGCCACCCCCATTGATGACGATAGACATTGCCTTAGCAGTATCCATGGAACTCCCACCACCGACGCTCACCAGTATATCGGCACCGAGTTCTTGAGCCACCTCCACCCCCCTTTGCACTACGTCAAAACCGCTGTCAGGCTTTACCTCGCCGAAGACACCGACACACTTGTCCCCCAAGGCACTCTTTACTCGTTCTGGCAGGTCGGTCTTGGTAAGTCCTTCATCGGTAACAACCAAAGCCCTGGTTCCCCCAAGCGATTCCACCTCGAGAGCTATACCGGAAATAGACCCCTCCCCAAAGACTACTCTGGTAGGATTCCGGTACACAAATCTCAGATCCTTTGTATAAGCCATGATTTCCACTCCTCTCTATGAGAATTAAACTCGATTGCCAAGTTCGATCGCTCTACACACCGAACCTATCCCTTGGGGGGCTCATAGCATTCCTTCAGCATGAGTCCCACATCTAATGCGGCGTCCGTGGCGCCACCGTCGCACGGAATTATACATTCAAATTACCACTTTGCACAACAACCTGTACTTTTCAGATACCCCAGTTATACATCCCATGCCCTGTGTCATTCACGGCGTAGAGCCATAGCACCCCGGCACAAGCTTCTCCGCTCCAAGATACACTCTCTTGGAGGCACCACCGAAGTACCACCCCCACCCACTACCACAAAGCCAGTTTCAAGACGAGACTCCTGTGGATGCCCAACTATGTACTTTTATTGTCGATTAGAGGAGGCTTGTGCTAAAATAGAGGTGTAGATATGGAGCGGTGGGGCATTTCTCTTGAACTGGAGGGCTTTAACCTCGTCGGCGAGGTCTACATCCCACAGCAGCAACCCTGCCCCGCACTCTGCCTCTGCCATGGTATTCCCAGAGGAATTTCAGACCCTAACGATCGCGGTTATCCCTTTCTTGCCGAGAGGTTCTCCAAAGCCGGTTTCTTGACACTGATCTTCAACTTCAGAGGGACAGGCGATAGCGGGGGCAACTTCGATATTCTAGGATGGACCAGAGACCTCGAAACCGTCATTGAATATATCTACAATATGAGAGAAGTGGATCAGGATAAAATATCCTTAATGGGGTTCAGTGGTGGTGCTGCTGTCTCCGCCTATGTTGCTTCTGAAGACCCACGGGTCTCCTCGTTGGTGCTATGCTCATGTCCCGCTGAATTCCGCCTCGTCACCGATGTCACGCGGGCAAAATCCATGATCGAGCATTTTCGCCGCGTTGGAATAATCAGGGACGACAATTTCCCTCCCTCCGTAGATGAATGGCTCGACAGCTTCAGTCAGCTTAGCCCGATAAACCGCATCGACAAAATATCTCCAAGGCCCCTCCTGATTGTCCACGGCGCTGAGGATGATGTGGTTGACCCACAAGATGCCTGGGCGCTTTATAATAGTGCGGGTGAACCTAAGGACATTCTAATCGTTGAGGGAGCAGGACATCGGCTTCGCGTCGCAGAAAAAGCTATAGATGGCGCTCTGAATTGGCTTAGAGCGCAGGTTTATAGACATTGACCCTGTAGTAACAGGGAAATATAATGGGTTGGAGAGAAGAAAAGATGAATGAATGCTGTGCCCTTTTTGGAGTCTATGCCCCAGGTGAGGATGTGGCGAGGCTTACCTATTTCGGTTTATATTCTCAGCAACATCGCGGTCAGGAGAGTTCTGGCATCGCCACCGCTGATGGTAAGCGCATTCATGTGTACACCAAAACAGGGCTGGTTTCTCAGGTCTACAACGAAGAGGTCTTAGCCCGACTCTGGGGCAACATCGCCATAGGACACAACCGCTATTCCACCACCGGCTCCAGCAGCCCAGCTAATGCCCAGCCAATCTTAACCGAAGGCCCTGCAGGCAAGATCGCCCTGGGGCACAACGGAAATATCACCAACGCCCAATACCTGCATAACGAGCTTGAACAGCAACACTGCAATTTCGCCACTGGAACGGACTCCGAGGTTATCGCCCATCTAATCCTCTCCTCAACAAAAAAGACCTGGGCCAACAGAATAAGATACGCAATGAAGAGACTGGAGGGCGCTTACTCCCTGGTGCTAATGACCGAGGATAGCCTGTTCGGAGTTCGCGACCCATTGGGTGTTCGACCACTCTGTTTAGGCCGCCTCGACGGTGGCTGGGTGCTCGCCTCAGAAAGCTGCGCTCTGGACCATATCGGGGCTCAATTCCATCGCGAGGTCGAGCCTGGTGAGGTGCTCGCCATCGATTCATCCGGCATGAGAAGCTATAAAGAAAAGCAACCCAGGAAGAGAGGCCTGTGCATTTTTGAATACATCTACTTCGCCCGACCCGACAGCATAATTGAGGGCCGACGTGTATATTCGGCGCGACAAGCCATGGGAGCGAGACTAGCTCAAGAGCACCCGGTAAATGCCGATCTGGTGATCGGTGTTCCAGACTCAGCAACAGCGGCAGGCATCGGCTATTCCATAGAGTCGGGGATACCTTTTACCGAGGGGCTGTTGAAGAATCGCTATGTGGGGCGCACCTTCATCGAGCCTGATCAGCGCATCAGGGAGCTTGGCGTCAAGCTCAAGTTCAACCCGATGCCCGAGATATTAGACGGTAAGAGGGTTGTCCTTGTCGATGATAGCATCGTTCGCGGCACCACCACGCCAAGGGTAATCAATCTGCTCAGGCGTGCCGGGGCCAAGGAAGTACACATGCGCATTTGCGCCCCACCACTTCGCCATCCC
>CAZZJX010000079.1:0-3408 GCA_964654845.1 uncultured Dehalococcoidales bacterium | reverse complement strand
CCCTGCTTCTTCGGGGTCGACATGGCAACAAAGTGGGAGCTCATCGCTGCCCATAAGGAGGTCCCTCAGATAGCCGATTCCATCGGCGCTGATTCTCTCGGCTATTTGAGCATGGAGGGACTCATTGAGTCGATAGCGCTGCCCAAAGATCTCTTCTGCCTTGCCTGCTTTACTGGCGAATACCCAATCCCAGTGCAGCTTGAGATGGATAAGCTGTCACTGGAGCCTGTCGGGGAGTGATTCTTGGCTGCCAAGAGTGTAAAGGGAACCTATCTCGACGCTGGTGTGGATATCGACGCCGCTGATAAGCTCGTGAAAACTATTCGAAAACTAGCGCGTACCACTTTTGGCCCCGAGGTCCTGGGCGACCTCGGGTTTTTCGGTGGGCTTTTTGAGCTAAAGGGCTATCAAGAACCTGTCCTCGTCTCCAGCGCCGACGGAGTCGGCACCAAGCTAAAGATCGCCTGTGCCTTAAACCAACATGATACTATAGGTATTGACTTGGCAAATCATTGCATAAATGACATCTTCACCTGTGGTGCCAAGCCACTCTTCTTTCAGGACTATATAGCCATGGCTAAACTTGTGCCCAGCATCTTGGAGAGCATTATCCAAGGCATGACCAGCGCCTTAAGCGAGGTGGGCTGCGCCCTCATCGGTGGTGAGACTGCTGAGATGCCTGGCCTCTACCCCGAGGGCGAGTACGACTTTGTTGGATTCATTGTGGGCATAGTGGAAAAGAGCAAGCTCATCAATGGGAATTCGATAGAAGCTGGCGACGGCATCATCGGCCTGCCCTCAAGCGGCCTCCACACTAACGGCTATTCCCTTGTGCGAAAGATATTCAACATCGACGAAGATTCTTCGTGTCTGAACTGCATCTATCCCGAGCTGGGTCGCAATTTGGGGGAGGAGCTTCTTGAGCCCCACCGCTGCTACTATCCAACTCTCAATTCCTTTACCCCTGTGATTAAAGGCATAGCCCATATTACGGGTGGGGGTATTCCCGGCAATCTGCCACGCGTATTACCTGATGGATTGGCGGCTAGAATCAAGAAGGGGTCTTGGCAGATACCACCCATCTTCCCACTGATTCAAAAGCTGGGTAATATAGATGAGGAGGAGATGTACCGCGTCTTCAATATGGGGGTTGGCATGATATTGGTTTGCTCCTCCAGCGACGTCGAGGAGTTGACAAAGAAGATACCAGAGGCCAACATAATCGGCGAGGTGTTGGAACAGAAGGAAACACAACGTATAGCTATGCTTTAGGAGGTAACTCATGCAAGCGATTTTGAGCGTCTCAGACAAAACTGGCCTCGTTGATTTTGCTCAGCGCCTAAATGAACTCGGAATTAATATATACAGCACTGGAGGCACTAAGGGTGCTCTCCAAAAGGCAGGGGTGCCCGTTCACAGTGTTGGCGATCTGACGAACTTCCCCGAGATCCTCGACGGACGCGTAAAAACACTTCACCCTGCTGTCCATGGTGGGATTCTAGCCAAGCGTAACGTACCCGGTCATCTTGCAGAGCTCAGCGAAAAGGGGATAGCGACCATCGACCTGGTGGCAGTTAATCTTTACCCCTTCGTCCAGACAGTATCACGAGAAGGGGTCACACTTGATGAGGCGCTGGAGAATATAGATATCGGCGGACCAACCATGATTCGCGCCGCCGCCAAGAACTTCCCCTACGTACTCGTGATAGTCGATCCCGCAGACTACCAGCCCGTTCTGGAGAAACTGCTCTCCGGAGAAGTAAGCATCGAAGAACGAAAAAGGCTGGCCCAGAAGGCATTTCAACATGTGGCGCTCTATGACACCGCAATCGCACGCTATTTGAGACCAGAGGACGAGAAGTTCCCGGCGGATATGACCATCGCACTGAGGAAGCTCCAAGAACTGTCCTATGGCGAGAACCCTCATCAGCAGGCTGCCTTCTACAAAATGGACGTTGTGCGAGAGGAGGGGTCCAGTATCGTGGCAGCTGCTCAATTGTCTGGTAAAGCTCTATCCTTCAACAACATTCTCGACCTCGATGCTGCGCTCAGTATTGTGTCTGATTTTGCTTCTCCCACAGTTGCCATTCTTAAGCACAACAACCCCTGCGGACTGTCTTCTCATGACGACCTCGCTGAAGCCTATCGGAGAGCGCTTAGCGGCGACCCGGTCTCGGCCTTCGGCGGAATCGTCGCCTCCAATAGAAAGATATACCATGCAATGGCCGAGGAGATCGACAAGACGCACTTCGACGCTATCATCGCGCCTGAATTCGATGAAGCCGCCCTGTCTCTGCTCAACAGGAAGCGAGACCTTCGCCTCTTCACCATGGGCCCAAAAGCGGATAAGAAGGGCGTCCCATCCCTGAACTTCCGTCACGTAGTCGGAGGTTTCCTAGTCCAGACGGGAGACTTCGAGACCGAGGACCTGACCCTGCGCGCGGTGACCAAGCGCCAGCCGACGGAACAGGAGATCAAAGACCTTCGTTTTGGCTGGCGAGCTGTAAAGCATGTGAAATCGAATGCCATTGTTTTAGCCAAAGACGGTACGCTTCTGGGTATGGGCGCAGGACAGCCAAGCCGGATCGATAGTGTTGAGATCGCCCTGAAGAAAGCCGGCGAGCGCGCCACAGGCAGTGTGCTCGCCTCTGACGCCTTCTTCCCCTTCCCAGATGGTGTGGAACTGGCCGCCAAAGGGGGCGTCACTGCCATAATTGAGCCTGGGGGCTCGGTGCGCGACGAAGAGGTTATCAAAGTAGCCGATGAGTACAACATCGCCATGGTTTTCACCGGGGTGCGCCATTTCAAGCATTGATCCCGAGATTACCTCTTTTACGAATTGAATCTCCATCGCATCTGTATCAACACCCCGAGTTGTAATCTAAGAGCCCACAGGTCCTACGAGAATTGTGGCTTTGTCAAGGATGGTATAGTACGCCACCGATATTTCGTCGATGACCAGTATCACAATGCCTTCCTTATAGGAATATTGAGCAATGAATTCAATTTGAGGAAAGGGGCGAAATGACCTCTGTCGATGTGGTTATACCAGTCTACAATGAAGAGCGAGTCCTCACACAGAGCATTAATACCCTGAGGCAATTCCTGGAGAATAACCTCGCCCACAACTGGACTATTGTCATCGCTGATAATGCCTCCACTGACAAAACATGGCAGGCGGCGCAGGCACTGTCCCGCGAGTATCCCGATGTCGTTTCTCTGCACCTGGACGAAAAAGGGCGAGGGCGAGCGCTGCGCCGTGCTTGGCTTGACAGTACCGCCGACATCGTAAGCTATATGGATGTCGATCTATCCACAGACCTTGAAGCCTTCCCGAAACTGATCCAGGCAATCGAGGAGGGCTATGACATCGCTATCGGTTCTCGGCTGATGAAAGGCTCCAGTGTT
>CAZZJX010000078.1:0-6354 GCA_964654845.1 uncultured Dehalococcoidales bacterium | reverse complement strand
GTCTGAATATCTCGGAAGTCCAGGAGATAAACAGCCTTATCGATGACTTCTCTATACTAAGCGAGTTTTACCACCCTTCCGCTTTAAGCTCAAAGGTAATTCATTATTCAAAGATTGCCTCGATAGAGAAGCAGGGTGATAGCTTCATAATCGGGTACTACAATGCATCTTCTGCCCGAGGACGGTATTTGATTGATTATGAGAGCTTTGAAGAGTTGAAGACTAAAGGGGCTCTTACCAGGGATGAGGCCAGGGAAGCTAAGCAGCTATTCAAGAGGCTGGAACTAATCAATAACCGCCAGGACACGGTAAATCAGATACTGCAAGGCATTATTGATAAACAGGCACTCTACCTGGACTGTGGTGCTCCGAACTCGCTCTTACCCTTCAGTCAGAAGGAACTGGCTGAAAAAATCGGTATTGCTCCCAGCTCTATTAGTCGCGCTATAAACAGTAGAAGCCTGGAAACACCCTGGGGTGCAGAGATTCCCCTCAAGGATTTTTTCCCCAGGCCGAAGAAGTTTAAAAAGGAATTAATCAGAAAGGTCCTTGAAACTGAGGAGGGGCTTTCTTCAGATGAGGCAATCAGGGCTAAGCTCCAGGAGAAATATGGTGTGGTTCTCTCTCGCCGCTCAGTGGCTAATCTGAGGAAAGAGTTGAAAGTCCCCGCTACCCGGAGCAAGAGCCAGCATCTTCCCTATGAAAGCAAGGGGGTTAAATGAGTATAGTTCATACCGACCGAGCAAAGTGCCAGGGATGCTATGTATGTGTACGCAACTGTCCGGCCAAGGCAATCAAGATAAGAGACGGTCTGGCTGAGGTAGTAAAGGAACGTTGTATTGACTGCGGTCTCTGCATACGTGCTTGTGTCACGAATGCAAAACAGGCGGAGAGCGACCTGGAAAAGGTCCGGCAATTATTAGCCCATCATCCTGATGTGATAGCTGTGGTTTCATCCTCATTCCCTGCTGCAATACTCGATTGTACACCCGGACAGATGGTAACCTCTATAAAGAAATTGGGATTTACCGATGTGATGGAGGCAGCCTTCGGCGCCGAACTCATTAGCAGGGAATATGTCCGCATCATTAATGAAAGTGAAGGAAAACCTGTCATCTCATCTAACTGCCCGGCGGTGGTATCCTACATCGAGAAGTACTACCCCTCGATACTCGGCAATTTAGCACCCGTTGTTTCGCCTACTATTGCCATGGGTAGAATAATCAAGCAACGTTATAATGCGCAGGCTAAAGTGGTCTTCATCGGTCCTTGTATCGCTAAGAAAACTGAGACCGTAGATGAAGATGTCGACGGTGTGGTGGATGCCGTACTGACCTTTGTGGAATTAGAGCGTATGTTTGCTGACAGGGGAATTAACCCGGGCGATGAGGAGGAACAGGAATTCTCCGGTCCCAAACCTAACCTTGGCCGGCTGTTTGCCATATCAGGGGGTCTGCTTAAGGTGATGGGGCTCACTGATGACATATTGAAAAATGATGTCATCAGTGTTCATGGCAGGGAGTATGCCCTCAAGATTCTTGGCGAGTTTGTTCGAGGTGAACTCACTGCCAGATTTGCCAACCTGTATTTTTGCCATGGGTGTATCGATGGGCCATTTATTGACAATGAGCTCAGTGGCTTCAGCCGGAAGGGACTCGTGGCCAGATATACCAGAAGTAACGCAGACCCGATTCAAACTGAGAAAGATATCGAACAATATGCCGATATCGACCTCAGTCGTAAATTTTGCGAGCAAAATATCTATCTACCTACTCCCAGTGAGGAGGAAGTTCAGAATGTCCTGGAGGTGATGGATAGGGCAGACCCCAGTGCCCAGATGGATTGTGGCTCTTGTGGTTACGCCACCTGTCGGGAGTTGGCTGTCGCCGTGTGCCAGGGTCTGGCAGAGGTTACTATGTGTTGGCCTTATCTGCTGCAAGAATTGGAGGGTACTCAGGAAGGTCTTATCCAGGCGGAGAAGCTTACCTCTCTGGGTCAGATGGCGGCTTCTATTGCTCACGAGGTCAATAATCCTCTTGCCGGTGTCCTTATTTATACCAAGTTGCTGGCTAAGAATATAGCCGCTGAGAATATAGGTAAGGAAAAATCGCTGGACTACCTGAATAAAATGGATACGGAGCTTACACGCAGTTCCAAGCTAATCCGCAATCTCCTGGATTTTGCACGCCAGTCGGCGCCAACCCTCAGGCTGGTGGATATAAACCAGATTATCGAACAGACCTTTGATGTCGTTGGTCACCAGGCTGATTTGCAGAATATTAAAGTGATAAGAGAACTGAGCCCAGACATGCCCAAAGTAATGGCTGATTTCGACCAGCTTCAGCAGGTTTTCACCAACCTTATCATGAATGCTATACAGGCAATGCCGGAGGGAGGGGAATTAACCCTTCGTACGTCGATAGGTAATAACGGCCAGATCAAGGTGGAAGTACAAGATACGGGTAGTGGTATTTCTCAGGAGAACATGCGTAAGCTCTATACCCCCTTCTTCACAACTAAAGAGAAAGGGAAAGGCGTAGGTCTGGGACTGGCCGTGGCTTATGGCATCGTCCAGCGACATCACGGCAGGATTGAAGTACAAAGTAAGCAGGGGAAGGGAACTACCTTCACTATTTACATGGAGGCTAACCATGCAGGAAAAGGCTAAAATCCTCGTTGTTGATGATGAGACTATTGTCCGCGAATCACTTAGTGACTGGTTGAGCGATATCGATTATCGGGTATTCGCTGCAGAGAGTGGTTCTCAGGCACTGGAAATCCTGGAAAAGGAAAGAATGAGCATTGTCATTGCTGATTTAATGATGCCGGGGATGGATGGAATAGAGTTTATGAAGAAAGCCAAGGAAATCATCCCTACTGTAGAGGTAATCATTATTACCGCTTTCGGGAGTATCCCCACTGCCATCAATGCTATGAGGGAAGGTGCCTATGACTATGTCGAGAAGCCCTTCTGCCCGGAGAGGGTAGCGCTGCTGGTTGAGAAACTGGTGGAGCATCAAGGGCTAATCAAGGAGAATATTTCCCTGAACAAGAAGCTGGAGCAGCGCTACGAGTTTGAGAATATCACTGCTAAAAGCCCCAGGATGCAACAGGTGATAGAGCTTATTAAAGTTGTAGCCCAGAGTAATGCCACTGTATTGATTACGGGTGAAAGCGGTACCGGCAAGGAGCTGGTGGCCCGTTCCATTCACTCTCAGAGCTATCGTCGGAAAAAGCCCTTTATCGCTGTCAATTGTGCCGCCTTACCTGAGAGTTTGCTGGAGAGTGAGTTGTTTGGGCATGAGAAGGGTTCCTTTACCGGGGCTTATGCTCAGAAGAAGGGGAAATTTGAGGTGGCTAATAGAGGGACCCTTTTTCTGGATGAGGTTGGCGATATGAGTACCAACATTCAGGTCCACCTGCTCAGGGTACTGGAGGAGAAGGAGTTCACAAGGGTTGGTGGTAATGAGTTGGTCAAGACCGATGTCAGGGTTGTTACAGCAACCAATAGGGATATTAAGAAGGCGGTGACCAGTGGGGCATTCCGTGAAGACCTCTATTATCGATTAAACGTAGTCACTATTGAATTACCTCCATTGAGGGAAAGAAAAGAGGACATACCTCTCCTGGCCCAGCATTTTCTGGAGCAGTTTACCGTGGAGAACCAGAAGAAAACCATCGGGTTTTCCCCTGAGGCTACCGATTTTCTTTTGAAATACGAGTGGCCTGGCAATGTTCGGGAACTGGAGAATGCTGTTGAGAGGGCAGTCATACTAACAAAGAATTCCTATATCGAGGTGGGAGACCTGGCTCAGGACAATCCGATGTTAGTTCATTCCGCACTGTCAGGAAAAAGCCTGAACGAGGTTGAGAAGAACCATATTCTGGATGTACTTACTAGAACTAACGGGAATAATAGCGAAGCTGCCAGAATCCTGGGGATTACCAGGATGACTCTGTATAATAAAATCAAGACATTTAGGCTGACTGTAAAGAAAATAGACAACGGCTGATTAATTCTTTTACATATAGATAGTCTGCTTCAAGCAAAGAGTAAGGCTGTCCGGGATATCCTGGGCAGCCTTTTTATTTGGCAAGATAATTGCACCTTATTAGTGTAGAGGTAGTGAAATGGTCGAGCCAGCAAGCTTAAAGAGTCAAGAAATAAATGAAGGAGGTCGGAACATGAAACCCATACTGATTGTCGAAGACGAGGCTATTATGAGGGAGTCTCTGGAAGACTGGCTTAAGAATAGCGGCTATCAAGTGGAAACCGCAAAGGAAGGGGACGAAGCACTAAGAGTTCTCGGGGAACAGGACTTTGGTATCGCCGTCCTTGACCTGAAGTTACCGGGTAAGGATGGACTTGAGGTGCTACGTGAGGCAAAAGAGAGAAATCCAAAGATTAAGGGAATCATCATTACCGCTTATCCTTCAGTGGAGACAGCCGTAGAGGCAATGAAAATGGGGGCTATCGATTACCTGCCCAAGCCTTTTGACCTTAATGAACTGGAGGAGCTAATCAGTAAGACTCTGGGACCGATCCAGGTCGAGATAAGACCCAAGGTGGCCGTTGAAGAAACTGTAGCTGAGCCGGTTGAATTAGAGATGGCTGAAGTTGAGGAGGTTGAGGTAGAGGAGGATATTGCCATTGCTCAAGGGGAAGCCCCGGTTCACTTCAAGCAGGGCAAAGCTCATTTTGAGGCCGGTAGGTATGCCCAGGCACTTAGAGAATTTCAGGCTGTTCTGGAAATTACACCGGAGGATATCGAGAACAGGGTATGGGTCCAGAAGGCGAAAAAGGCGTTAGCTGAACCGCAGGGTGAAAATGCAGTACAGGGAGCGGAGAAAACCAGGAATTGTGTCTGGGTGGGCATGGGTATGGTGTCACATCGTATCTGCACCAACAACTTCAATTGCGTAACCTGTGAGTTCGACCAGGAGATGCAGGACAAACTGGCTCGTGGCGAAACTTCAGAGGCTGGGACTTCAGATGTTGATGCCGCCATGGAAAAGCTTCTATCATTACCCGGTAATAAGAGACTCTGCCGTTATGCTCTTAAGGGTGACGTCTCTTTTCGGCTATGCTCCCGTCTCTACAAATGTGATACCTGTGAATTCGCTCAGATGATGGAAGATATCCAGCAGCAGAAGATGGAACAAAAAGCAGCTGCGCTGGCTGCCCGAAAAAAGGTACTGGTATCTTACTACATAGACCCGGAGAAGTGCCAGGGGTGCATGATTTGTCTCCGGAAATGCCCGGTGGAGGCTATTACCGGTGGCAAAAACCTGGTTCATGTTATCGACCAAGAGAAATGCACCAAATGCGGGACATGCCTTGATGTTTGCCCACCTCGCTTTGGAGCCGTTACGATGTTATCTGGTGTGAAAGTACCCGAATCCGTTTCGGAGGGGACAGAAGTAGTACGAAGCTGATTCGATGAAGAAATAAGAGAACAAGGCACCGATAGTAATTGAGGAGCAGGTCTCTGGCCTGCTCCTCCTCTATTTATAATTACCGGGAGACGATTGGATTAACGTATTACGTGAGACAATGAAAGCGGGCATTATAGATTACCTGCCCGACCCCTTTGCTCCGGGTAAGCTCAGGGAAGGCACACATTTTATGCCTGTCGTGGGGAGCCCTGCCCGGTCGGTTTTTGTCCGGAGCGAAGTGGGCAGGGTTCTACCTCCTTGCTGGTGGCCTCAACGGTAATCGACGAATACGTGCTCTTTCGCCAGAAACGTGGTAGACCGGGCGAAGTCGATGAACTTGCTTTCATCCTCCGCCGCAAGCTGTCCACTTCGGATTCTCTCCGGAGTAGGTACCGAGGTACCGGCCCGATCGAACCAGAGCTCGGCGTGGCCGGTGTAGGGCTCGACAACGGTGCCCCGGGCCTCGCGCAGTGTGTCTTCGAGCTCGTCCTCATAGCGGTGCACCTGGATGTAGCGCTTGATGTGACCCGCCTCGGCAGTCCGGCGGATGAGGGGTCCGTGGGAAGTACGCCAGTAGAGCTGGGCTTCCTCCAGGGACAGGTTCGCCAGGTGTCGAAGAGGATAGTATAGCTTCACTAGAGAGCTCATATCTTTGGCGACCAGATTCTCCGGTGAAGGGTTTACCTGAGGGTACTCGTAAGCGAACCACAACGGCGACTTGGGGAGGTCGATGAACTTTGCTTCATCCTCGAGTAGTTCCTAGCCAGCCGCCTGACCCCGTGGGGATTCGTTTGCAGCAACCATTTCCTCGCGGTGGTTCCACCACAGCTCGGCCACGCCGTCGTACGGCTCCTCCCTCTTGCCGCGTGACCCCCAGCGTTGCGTTGCGCTCGCTTCGTCATCTTCCAGGGTATGGAC
>CAZZJX010000077.1:0-6455 GCA_964654845.1 uncultured Dehalococcoidales bacterium | reverse complement strand
CTTGTTTCCACCATCCTCAAAGGTTATTCCAAAAAGCTTGTCGCAGTCCAGCTACAGTAGCTACCTTCAGCGACGGGATGCTGAACCATAAATCCCTTGAAATCCGGCCCCTAGCCCTACATCACCTCCCCTTAAAATCGGCCTTCCTCTTTTCCATAAAAGCAATCATTCCTTCCCTCTGATCCTCGCTCGCCAACACACTTTCCCTGAGGGCCTGGATTTCGGCCATGTCCTCAGCACTGAGCTCCTGGTACATAAGGAGCTTGTTGAAGATGGCCTTAGTGCCGCTCACCGCAAGCGGCCCATTCTCAGCAATCTCCTGGGCCAAGCCATAGGTTTTGGCAGGTAGCTCTTCCTCCGGGACCACATAGTTCACCAGCCCGATCTCCTTCGCCGTTTGGACATCGATAAACCTGCCGGTGAAGAACAACTCCTTTGCCCAGGCCAACCCAACTACATTCATCAGGTTTCGGATCGCCTCAGGCCAATAGACACTACCGAGCTTGACTGGGTTTATACCCATCCTCGCCGTGTCAGAGGCTACACGGATATCGCATGCCGCTGCCAGGTCGCAGCCGGCGCCAAGGGCATTGCGATAGATCATGGCAATAACTGGCTTAGTACAAGCCATAACATTTCTTCTGGCGTATCCGAGGGGATCGCCTTTCTCCAATTTTTCACCTTCGCTCACCTGTATACCACCCCTCAGGTCCAGGCCAGCACAGAAGGCCTTCTCCCCTGCACCCCGCAGCACCACCACCCTCACATCGCTATCATCATTTGCAGCATGCAGAGCATCACCAAGCCGATACATCACCTCCACTGTGAGCGCATTTCGTTTTTCGGGACGGTTGATGGTAAGGGTACAGATATAGTCCGCCTTCTCCATAAGGACAACTTCTTCAGACACAGCCTCTTCAGACACGACTCCTCCTTTCTGCTATTATGTCAAAAAACTTATGAGCAATCCAGCCACAGCAGCGGAGCCGATGACGCCAGCGACATTTGGCCCCATGGCGTGCTGCAGAAGGAAATTCTCCGGGTTCGCCCGCTGCCCCTCGACGTGAACCACGCGTGCCGCCATCGGGACTGCTGAAACACCGGCGGCACCGATAAGTGGGTTGACCTTCCCTCCGGTCAACCAGCACATCAGCTTCCCGATCAAAACACCACCCGCCGTCCCGAAGGCGAAGGCGATGATGCCAAGAGCAAAAAGCTCCAGAACCTTTACGTTCAACACCGCCTCGGCACCCATCAGTGAACCCACACAGACACAGAGGAAGATAGTGACGATGTTTATCAGTGCTCCTCCTGCCGTCCTCGCCAGCCTCTCGACGACACCGGCCTCGCGGAGGAGATTGCCAAACATCAGCATCCCGATAAGTGGCGCCGCTCGAGGCAACAGTAGAACGACAAGAACAGTGACGACTATGGGGAAAAGGATAAGCTCCCGCTTGGACACTAAGCGCGACTCCTCCATAACGATGGCCCTCTCCCTTTTGGTGGTGAGAAGCCGCATTATCGGGGGCTGGATAATTGGCACCAGTGCCATATAGGAATATGCAGCAATAGCCACCGGACCCAGTAGATGGGGGGCAAGCAGAGCTGAGGTATAGATGGCCGTAGGGCCATCGGCGCCCCCAATAATGCCGATGCTTCCTGCCTCCGATATGGAAAAACCCAGGGCGAGGGCACCAAAAAGGGTGGCAAATATGCCTATCTGAGCTGCGGCGCCAAGGAAAAAGGTCTTGGGATTGGCCATCAGAGGAGTAAAGTCGGTTAAGGCTCCAATGCCAAGGAAGATTATCGGGGGAAAGATTGCCAGCTTTACTCCTAAGCCAAGGTAATAAAGAAGACCACCGAGTTCTGTTTCAGAACCTGTTACCAGCAGTCCAGTAACAGGGAGATTGGCCAATATTACCCCGAAACCTATCGGTAATAATAGAAGAGGTTCATAGTGCTTCCTGATCGCCAGATATATGAGCAGGCCACCAACTAGAAGCATCACCACGTTGCCCCAATACAGATGGGCAAAACCGGTGAATCTAAAGAAGTCTAGAATTCGCTCTAGCACTCTCTATCCCTCGATATCGACCAGTGTTTCCCTTCTTTTAACGTATTGGCCCTCCGTGACAAGTATTTCATTGATTTTTCCATCCTGGGGAGACTTTATCTCATTTTTAATCTTCATTGACTCCAGTATGAACAAAACATCGCCCACTTTCACAGAATCGCCAACCTTAACATTGACGGAGATTATAGTACCTGGCATTGGAGCTTTAACCACCATATAACTTATCCTTTCTAATCAGAATAAGAACTTCTCCTCTTCATCACCCGATGGTAACCAAGCTGTCCGTCCTTCTAACATATGCGCCTTCGGAGACATGTATCTCCTTCACCTTACCATCTTGCGGAGCCTTTATCTCATTCTGAATCTTCATCGACTCCAGTATTAGCAAAACATCACCAACCTTTACACGGTCACCAACTTTAACCCTAATAGAGATGATAGTACCCGGCATGGGGCATGTGACAACCTTTTCTGCTCCAACCGACGGTAGCTGCCCTGCTACCGACTGTTTTGCTCGCGGGGTCACCTCTGCTACTGGCGGTGTTGCCTGTGGAGGTCCCTGCACTACCGGTGATGTTGCCCGTTTGGACGTCTCTCGACTAACGATGGTAACCAAGCTGTCCGTCCTTCTAACGTATGTGCCCTCGGAGACATGTATCTCCTTCACCTTACCATTTTGCGGAGCCTTTATTTCATTCTGAATCTTCATCGACTCCAGTGTGAGCAGGACATCACCAGCCCTTACCTGATCACCAACCTTAACCTTAATGGAGACTATAGTACCTGGCATAGGGGCAAAGATAACCTTTTCAACTGCGCCCCTAGGTCTAGGAGGCTCTACCACTGGCGGCGCTTCCCGCTGGAACACGCCTGCATAAACTGGAGCTGTTTTAACCGCTGAAGTCGCTTCCGTGGACTCGACTATTTCAGTTTCCTTACCGCCTACTCTCGCCAGCCGCTCCAGTAGGGTAGATAAACCCATAAAAACCAGGGAGATCAGAATAAGGGCTCCCAGCGCCATGCCGGTTAATTGGAGAGCAAAAGTCATATCACCCATTGTTACTTATCATAAGGGGATATTGCCATGCTTCTTTGGTTGTCTGAGCACCTTTTTCCCCTTCAATATCTCCAGAGCTTGGTACAAACGCTTTCTGGTCTCCCTTGGTTCGATAATATCCTCAAAGGCCGGCCCTGCGGAAATGGTCATGAGGGGATTGGCGACAGTGTCACGATACTCCTTTATCTTCTCCGCCAAGAATTGCTCGGGATTCTCCGCCTTGAAAATCTCCTGCCCGTAGAAAAGCATGACCGATTCCTTTGCACCCATCACCCCCGCCTCAACGACCGGCCAGGCTAAGACCAAATCCGTTGCCATGCCAGGCATAACGCCCATCCCCAGGTTCCCCCCACCATAAGCCTTTCGAGTAACGACCTCAACCCTGGGAACCGTCGCCTCACACAGGGCGTAGAGACACTTGGCACCATGACGAATTATTCCACCATGCTCCTGCTCTGACCCAGGCGCATAGGCTGACGTGTCCACGAACATGACCAGTGGGATGTTAAAACAGTCGCAGAATCTTATGAATCTGGCTTGCTTCCAGGAGCTTTCACAGGTCATCGCTCCCCCAAAGACCATCGGCTGATTGGCCACAATACCTATAGTGTGGCCACCCAGGCGCCCAAAGCCGACAACGATTTCACCAGCATACTCAGGCTTTATCTCGAAGAAATCCCCATTGTCTACGATACCGGTGATCAACTCACGCACATCATATGGGATACCTGGGTCCTCAGGGATGATGTCCTCAAGCTCAGGGACGAGGCGGTCTGGGGCATCGCCTGTATCCACTACCGGCGGGGCTTCATCGCAGCTTGAGGGAAGAAAACTCACAAGCTTCCTTATGTCCGCAAGACACTCATCCTCAGTCTTTGTCCTCAGGTCGCATACGCCAGAGACCTGGGCATGAATCTCCGATCCGCCCAGATCCTCCATGCTGATATCCTCACCCATCACCGACTTAACAACACGTGGCCCAGTGATGAACATATGGCTGATCCCGTCCACCATGAAGATGAAATCCATGAGCGCCGGCGAATAAACGGATATACCGGCACAGGAGCCCAGAATGCCCGCAATCTGGGGGATCACCCCTGAGGCCTGGGTATTGGGGAAGAAAACAGAACCCCCATGCTTCTCCGCTATTATTGCGCCACTGGCTAATGCTGCTTCCCCAGGCCGAATTCCCCCCTCGGCAGATAGCCTTGGCAACCGAGCACCCGGGGAATCATGAAGTCCAATAAGGGGAACCCTCGCATTCAGGGCTCTATCTATTGTTCGATACATCTTATTACCGTGCTGCCCGCCTATTGAACCACCGAGCACCGTAGCATCCTGAGAATAAATGCAAACCGCCCTACCGTCTATTGTGCCATGACCAGCCACGATGCCATCCCCGGGAGTTTCATTAAGATGTCCGATAAGCGAGCCCAACTCAACAAAGCTTCCAGGGTCGAGCAGACGGTCGAGCCTCTCCCGAGCGGTGAGTTTCCCCTTCTCATGCTGCTTCTCTATCTTCTCCGGCCCTCCACCCAAGGCTGCTTTCTCCTTGAGTTCCCTGAATTTCTCGAGCCTTTCCTCCATTAGCTTTCCCATTCTAGAAACCTCCCTCTTTCAAATATTGGCTCTTTTGATTTTTTGGTAATGATATCCCCCGCTTGAGTCCTTGAAATTATAGCATACATCTCTGCGGCTTGTATAAGCCTCCGCTGCCCCCAGAATGGGCAATCTTGGACACTATCCAAAATTCCGGTGTAGCGCTTCACCAACTTATCACTCTTGACCTCCCTCAATGAGAGCAGCCAAGACCGCCAATGAAACCTCACCGTGATATCTTTCTACCCTTTAACCACGCCGATAGGCCTTGCTTTAGCCACTTTGCGGGATATTCCCGCTTCATGAGTTACCTCCACCACCTGGGCAACGTCCTTGTAGGCCTCCGATGCCTCCTCAGCGAGCGAGGACATGCTACCCGCCTTGACCGTTATACCTTTTTCAGCGAGCCCCCTGGCAACATCGATGCCCCTCAGGCTTCTCTTCGCGGCGGAGCGGCTCTGCACCCTTCCCGCGCCATGACATGTAGAGCCAAATGTCTCCGCCATCGCCTTTTCGGTGCCAACCAAGACATAGGAATAACGACCCATATCGCCTGGAATGAGCACAGGCTGCCCGATCTCAGCATACATGCGAGGGACATCAGGGTGCCCTGCGGGGAAGGCCCGCGTAGCCCCTTTGCGATGGATACAGAGTTGAAGCCTCTTCCCATCTATCTCGTACTCCTCAATCTTGGCGATATTGTGGGTCACATCGTAGATCATCTCCAATCCCAATTCTTCGCGGCCTGCACCAAATACATTGATAAAAGACTCCCTGGCCCAGTGAGCGATGCACTGGCGGTTGGTCCAAGCATAGTTGGCGGCGCAGGCCATAGCGGCGAAGTAGGCCTGCCCTTCAGGAGACTTCACCGGGGCACAGGCAAGCTGGCGGTCGGGAAGACTGATCCCGTATTTCTGCACCGCTGTCCCCATAGTCACTAAATTATCAGTGCAAACCTGGTGACCCAGCCCCCGTGACCCGGTATGGATCAGGAGGAGCACCTGACCCACCCTTTCTATGCCCATGACGGAAGCGGTAGCAGGCTCATAGATCTCCTCCACCACCTCCACCTCTATAAAGTGGTTTCCAGCACCCAGTGTCCCCAGTTGGGGTGCACCCCGCTGCTTCGCCTTGGCACTTACCTGTTCGGGGTCAGCACCCTCCATGCTACCATTTTCCTCGGTGACCTCCAGGTCCCTTGTCTCCCCATACCCCTTCTCCACCGCCCATCTGGCACCTTTTACAAGAACCTTATCCACTTCCTGCTGATTCAGCCTCAACTTACCTTTAGACCCCACCCCCGAGGGGACATTGCTATAAAGAGCATCCATCAGCTTCTCGATTCTGGGCCTGACTTCCTCTTCAGTGAGGTTGGTACGCAGCAACCTCACCCCGCAATTGATATCGAAGCCAACACCCCCAGGGGAGATCACACCATCCTCAACCCTGGTGGCGGCAACGCCCCCGATAGGGAAACCATAGCCCCAGTGAATATCGGGCATTGCCATAGACCTTGATACGATACCAGGAAGGAAAGCCACATTGGCAACCTGCTCCAGGGCCTGCTCCTCTCGAATGTGGGACAGCATGCTTTCATCGGCGTAGATAAGCCCAGGTACTCTCATGCCTGCCTTATAGCTCTTTGGGATCTCCCACCGATAATCGTCTATTTTCTCTAAGATTCCTTCCCCCTGCATTTTCGTCACCCCCTAAATATCAAAGAGA
>CAZZJX010000076.1:0-6456 GCA_964654845.1 uncultured Dehalococcoidales bacterium | reverse complement strand
GCAGGCGCAACGATCTGGCACGTCCCTGTAATGGAGCTGCCTGCAGGCGGTGTGGCAGACGCAGAAAAGAAAATGAGAAGTCGAACGGCCTGAGCGCTGAGCGCCTTTTCAGAAGCAAGGAACCCAGGGCAGCCTAGCAGGCCAGTTGAGGCATGCTAGCTTCCATTTTGCCCCATTGGTAGTTACTTTACGGCTAAGAGATCGTATAGCCGTTCCACATTCATCTTCTGTACTTCAGGGCCCATAGCCTCAAGCCCCATGCCCATGGGATACCGGTCGAGGAAGGATATTTTAGCCTGTGCCTCCTCCTTTGTAAGCCCCTGCTTTATCGCCTGCCTCACCACCTCCACCCACTCTTCGATAAATGATGCCTGCTCGCTAAGGTAGCTCTTGTCGCAAACTTCACCATGGCCAGGAACTATCACATCCACATCCAGCTCCCCAATCCTTTTCAGGGACTGGAGCCACTCCTCGGGGTATCCTTGATGGAGGAAGGTCTGAACCTTATAGAAGATATTGTCGCCGGTGAATACCACCCTCTCCTCAGGGATATGGACTGCGACCTCGCTGGCGGTATGCCCTGGGAGGTGAATAGCCTCGAAAATGTGCTCACCTAGATATAGGAAGAGGCGCTCGGAGAAAGTGATGGAGGGCTTTTTCAAACTATATCCCTCCATGAATGGTAGGCCTTCGGGGTCGATAACCTTCATCCGCTCCATCACCATATTTAAGTCAAAAGAAGAAAGGGCCTCCCTGGTGCCCTGCTGGGCGATAACCGTCCCTGGGAAGAAGAAGTTTCCCGTCACATGATCGCCATGAGGCTCGGTATTGATCAGATAGCGCACCTCCCCCTTACCCTTCATTTGCTCACGCCACTTCATTGCATCCGAGGGATTTTGCGGAGAATCTATCATAACAATCCCTTCCTTTGTCGTTACAAAGCCCGGGTTGCATCCCCGGAAGCCCGTCTCCACGTAAACATTGGCGCTGACCTGCTGCATTTTATCCTCCCAAAATGAACTAAGCCCCAGCATACCCCGCCCCAATTTTCCATGTCAAGGTTGCTGGCTGTCTACATACGTGATGGTAAAGCTATTTAAGAGCTACTTTGCAGTTAGAATATCGTATAACCGTGCCACATTCCACCGCTGCACCTCAGGGCCGAGGGCCTCAATTCCTATATCCATAGGATAGCGGTCGAGGAATGATATTCTCTCCTGCGCCTCCTCCTTTGTGAGCCCCTTCCTGATTGCCTCCCTCACCGCCTCCATCCACTCCTCGATGAACGATGCCTGCTCTTTAATGTAGCTCTTGTCGCAGACTTCACCATGGCCGGGGACTATTACATCCACATCAAGCTCTTCGATCCTCTTCAGTGACTGGAGCCACTTCTCGGGGTACGCCTCGTGGAGGAATGTCTGAACCTTGTGGAAGATATTGTCGCCGGTGAACACTACCCGCTCTTCAGGAATGTAAACCGCGGCCTCGCTGGCGGTATGTCCCGGGAGGTGGATTACCTCGAAGGTGTGCTCCCCTGAGTACAAGACCAAGCGCTCGGAGAAGGTGATGGAAGGCTTTCTCAAAAAATATCCCTCCATCAACGACACACCGTCGGGGTCACCGATTCTCACCCACTCCTTAATCCCGTCCGTGGTAAGCAACGAAAGTGCCTCCTTGAAGCCATCATGGGCAATCACTGTAACCGGGAAAAAGAAATTTCCCGCCACATGGTCGACGTGGGGTTCGGTATTAATCAGATAGCGTATCTCGCCTTTGCCTTTTATCTGCTCCTGCCATTTCATGACATCGGATGGGTTTTGCGGGGAGTCAATCATGACAACGCCTTCCCTTGTCGTTACAAAGCCCGGATTGCAGCCCCTGAAGCCCGTCTCCGCATATACATTGGCGCTGACCTGCTGCATCTCATCCTCCAAAAGTGAAATCGAATTGAGCATACTCTGCGTCTATCTACCCTGTCAAGAAAGTCTACTCGTCCAGCACCTTAGAAAAAACATCGTCTCTCTTTTCTTTATTGTCATTCTGAGTGTAGCGAAGAATTTGTTTGAGATTCTTCGGTCGCTTCACTCCCTCAGAATGACACACAGAGCGAGATTTCTCTCGTGGCACCCCCAGACCCGCTAACATGAATCAGGGCAATTCCCTTTCGACCTGGAAGGTGCTAAAATGCACGGGATGACATCGATCGTTCTCGCCGGTGGAAAGAGCATCAGGCTGGGGCGGGAGAAGGCTCTGGAGAAGGTGAAGGGCCGACCTCTTATTCAGCTGGTCATTGATCGGCTCTCCTCGCTGGGAAATGAGATTATGGTGGTTACTTCGCAAATCA
Organism: uncultured Dehalococcoidales bacterium; assembly: GCA_964654845.1. Classification (GTDB taxonomy): domain Bacteria; phylum Chloroflexota; class Dehalococcoidia; order E44-bin15; family E44-bin15; genus DAOUVR01. The sequence continues at coordinate 4,112 of CAZZJX010000076.1, read as the reverse complement.
ACACTCTCCCGGACCTAGGGGTAAAAAAGGTAATCGATATCTATCCGAACAAAGGCCCGCTTGGTGGCATCTATTCAGGGCTTATGGCCGCGCCATGCTTCTACAGCCTTGTTGTTGGGTGTGACATGCCCTTGCTAAATGTCGCCCTCCTGCGCCATATTATGGAACTGTCTCCCGGCTTCGATGTTGTCATACCCAGAGTGAATGATAATGTGGAGCCACTTCATGCCGTGTATTCCAAGAACTGCCTCGCAACAATTGAAGCAGCGCTCAAGCGAAATAGACTCCAGATTCAAGGCTTCTTTCACCAGGTGAAGGTAAAGTATATAGAGGACGCTGAACTCAAGAAGTTCGACCCGGAACACCTGAGTTTTTTCAATATCAACTCCGAATCCGACCTGGAGCGGGCACAGGCACTCTTAGAGAAGGAAGAAGACATATAAAATATACAGGAGGCTTTATTTATGACAAAGGTAATGGAAAGAAGCGTAGTTAAGCAACTGAATCACATCTTTGAACCGAAGTCCGTAGCGGTTATCGGCGCATCTGGAGATTTGGGCAAGTTCGGGGGACGCGCCTTCTTCCTTCCCCTGGAAACAGGTTATCGGGGTCGCCTCTACCCGGTAAACCCGACCCGCAGTGAGGTATTTGGGGTCAAGACCTACCCCAGTGTGCTCGATATCCCCGACGATATTGAACTGGCAATCATCGCCGTACCCGCCCCTATGGTGCCCAACACCATGGAGGAGTGCATCAAGAAGGGGGTCAAAGGGGTGGTGATGATATCAGCCGGATTTGCCGAAACCGGCGAGGAGGGAAGGAAGCTGCAGGACCAGGTAGTGAAGATGGCCCATGACGCCGGCATACGGATGGTCGGGCCCAACAGCAATGGCATATATAGCTCCAACGTCAGGCTCAACCTTCTCTACTACAGGTCGCCCCGGCCGGGGTCCATCTCCTTTATCTCCCAGAGCGGCACCCTCGGCGGCTACCTGTTTGAGTGGGCAAACAGCAAGGGCTATGGGTTTAGCAAGTTCGTCAGCAGCGGCAACCAGGCCAGCCTCAATGTATCCGACTACCTGGAATACCTGGGGCAGGACCCCGATACCAGCGTCATAGTCCTCTACATCGAGAGCGTACAGGAGGGGCACAGATTTGTTGAAATTGCCCGCTCGGTGGTGAAAAAGAAGCCTGTCATCGCGTTTAAGGGAGGACGCACCGCCGTCGGCTCTCGCGCAACCCTGTCCCATACCGCATCGCTTTCTGGCTCCGACGATATCTTTGATGCGGCGTGCCGGCAGGCCGGGGTGATAAGGTGCTATGAGGTGACCCACCCCTTCGACCTGGCCGAAGCCCTCGCCCAACAGCCGCTGCCCAAGGGCAAGCGGGTTACCATCGTCGGCAGCGGTGGCCAGTGTGTCGCCACCGCCGATGCCTGCGCCTCCCTGGGTCTGGAGCTTCCCGAGTTTGACGCAGACACCAAACGTCGCCTCATGGAGTTGCTGCCACCCCATGCTCCAGTGCCGACCAACCCGGTGGATACCGCCGCCGGCGGCGAACCCATGACCGGCCCCCTGATTGTGGATCTATTGGCACAGGTCGATTATATCGACGGCATAATCACTCACGGACCCATGATCGGCTGGGGGGTAACCCCGGAACGAATTACCTCGCTACTCACCGAGTCGGAGATGGTGACCTCCATCCCGGAGAAATACGGAAAGCCGGTGGTATGCACCGCAGCGGCCAGGCGCCAGGGTCGAGGCGACGTTGGCTATGATCTCTACCGCCATGCGCGTATCCCCATGTATACCACCCCCGAAGAATCGGCAAGGGCGATGTGGGGGCTGATGGAGTACGCCGAGATTCGACGCAAAATGACACAATCGTAAGGAGCTCGGCAGAGTGATCAGCGTTGAGCAGGCCCTGGACAAGGTCCTCAGTTATCTCCAGACGTTGGATGGCGAGGATAAGTCCATCATGGACTGTTTGGGGCAGGTGCTTGACGAAGATGTCTACTCCCCTATCTATGTCCCTCCGCTGGACAATTCCGCTATGGATGGCTATGCGGTAAAGGCGGAGGACACCCTCGGCGCCAGCAAATCCTCCCCTGTCCACCTCGATGTCATCGGCGAGGTGCGTGCCGGCACCATTGCCGAGCAAGAGGTCGCGCCGGGCACGGCGTTCCGCATTATGACCGGGGCGCCCCTTCCTAAGGGTGCCGACAGCATAGTGAGATTCGAGGACACCGATGAGGCAACACGTTCCGAGCAATCACTCTCGCAAATTGGTGTATTTTGCCAGGTGCCTCAGGGACACGATGTGCGCCTTGCCGGGGAGGATATCGCTCAGGGGCAGTTGGTTTTGCAGAAGGGGACGCCTCTTCGCCCTCAGGAGATCGGGGTGCTCGCTTCAATAGGGAAGGCAAAAGCGAGGGTGATTCGCCGCCCCGTGGTAGCCGTCCTCGCCACTGGTGATGAGCTTGTAGAGATCGACAAGCCCCTCCCTGAAGGAAAAATCTACAACAGCAATACCTTCAGCATCGCCGCCCAGGTGCTTCGCTATGGCGGCATCCCCAAAATCCTCGGTGTCACCCCTGACCGAATAGAGGACATCATAGAAAAAATCAAAGAGGCCCGTGATGCCGACCTGCTCATTACCTCCGGCGGTGTTTCCATGGGTGATTATGACCTGGTAAAGGACGTTCTGGCCAAGCAGGGGGAGATATCATTCTGGACGGTGCGTATGAAACCGGGGAAGCCGCTCGCCTTTGGTGTAATCGAAGGGGTGCCACACCTTGGGTTACCGGGAAATCCAGTGAGTTCAATGATTTGCTTTGAGCTTTTCGCTCGCCCTGCCATCCTGAAGATGATGGGAAAGAAGAACCTCTCAAAACCATCGGTCAGGGCGATTCTGGAGAACAGCATTGAAAATACCGATGGCCGCCGCATATTCGCCCGGGCAATTGTGAGAAAGGAGGGCGACGGCTACTTTGCCCAGCCCACTGGACCGCAGGGCTCGGGAATCCTCACCTCTATGGCACGGGCCAACGGACTGGCGATTATTCCCGAGGATGTGAAAGGTATGAAGGCGGGAGACGTGGTTCAGGTGCTCATGCTCGATTGGAGTGAGGAATAGGACATGCCTCCCGTTGTTTGTATCGTGGGCAAATCAAATGTCGGCAAGACAACGCTGGTGGGAAAACTGGTCTCTGAGTTTAAAGGGCGGGGCTACCGGGTAGCTACTGTAAAGCATAGCCCCCGGGGCTTTGAGCTGGATCAGGTAAAGAAGGATAGCTGGCGACATATCCGTGCCGGAAGCGATACAGCTGTCATTAGCTCGCCCCAGAAGCTTGCTTTGGTCAGGCCTCAAGACCACGATGCCCCCCTCACAGAGATACTGGACCTCATCGGGGAGGGCTTTGATATTGTGCTCGCTGAGGGATTTAAGAAAGCCAGCATGCCAAAGATCGAAGTGCATGGAAAAGGATCAGAGACCGGCCTTATCTGTCCCCCCGAGGAAATCATCGCCGTCGTCACCGACGCGCCATTGGATGCCGATATACCTCAGTTCTCCCCGGAGGATGTCTCAGCAATTGCCAACCTTATTGAACACAGATTGATCGACAAATCATTGAGTAAAAAGGGTGATTCCTAGAACCTTACATCAAATCGGGAGAATTCCCCGCTATACTCCGACCAGCTTACATCCACCCTCTTCACCCTTGCCGCACGCGGTCCCGCCTCCAGATACCGTAACAGTTGCTCCAATTTGTCCCGCATCCCCTCGGCCACAACCTCCACCGTACCGTCCAGAAAGACGTTTCGCACATAGCCGGTAAGCCCCAGCTCTGTGGCGTGACGCATTACAAAGTAGCGAAAATTCACTCCCTGAACCAGCCCATGCACTGTTGCCTGAACACGTGCCTGCTTACACATTTTCTATAGTCGGTGTGAGGCGGTATCAGAACCAACCCTCTTGTTGCAGCAGCCCACTGGTGGCCAAAACGCTGGGCACATCGCCTCGAGCCACATTTATCGGCACACCTTGGCCGACAGCGTTAGCAACCATGGATACCGCCGTGCTGGTGAAACCGGGACACAGTATGATGC
>CAZZJX010000075.1:0-6482 GCA_964654845.1 uncultured Dehalococcoidales bacterium | reverse complement strand
TTCAAGTGATCCATGTTTAGCAAATGCTGCTGCTACAGGATATCAATTACCTGACAAACGAGACACTATTTGAACTGGACAAGCTTCCGGTATCGATTATTATCCTAGGTGGCGGTATAGATGGACTGGAGTTTGCTTCGGCGCTCGGCCGTCTTGGAGTAGAAGTTATTGTCGTGGAGATGGCCCCTCGCCTTCTTACTGGTGATGATAGAGAACTGGTGAACTTGCTTCTGGGGCAATTGCAGCGTGAAGGCATCCAGATACTAATTGAGACTAAGGCCGTCGGTCTTTCGAAAAAAGGTGATCGCATAGCCCTTGCTATCGAACGCCCTATGGGAGAACAAGGAGAAATACAATCCGATGCCCTACTCCTTACTATCGGCCGAAAGGCAGACCTGGAGAGTCTGAAACTTGATAAAGCTAAAGTGAAGTATACCCCTCGAGGGATCATCACCAATTCCAAGATGCAGACATCAGCGCCCAATATTTACGCCTGCGGAGACATAGTGGGCCCTTATCAGTTGGCCTCGATCGCGGAATACCAGGGCATTCTCGCCGCGACTAATGCAATCCTTCCAATGAAGCAGAACGTTGATTACTCGAATGCTGTATTTGTTACCTTCACCGAACCAACACTGGCTCACGTTGGCCTTACCGAGGAACAGGCCCGGCAGAAATATGGTGATGATGTGACGGTATACCGCTTCGATTATGCCCAGATGAGAAGGGCGTTGGTCGATGGGACTGAATCCGGACTAGCAAAATTCATATGCAACCGAAAGGGAAAGCTGTTAGGTGCGCATATCCTCGGTGAGAGCGCGGCCGAGGTAACCCATGAAGCGCAGCTCATCAAGGTATTCAAGAAACCACTTCACACAGTCCATTCAACGATTCATGCGTATCCCACTTATGCACAGGCACTTGTGGGACGTGCTAGCCAGCTAGCCTATCTCGACCATATGGCCAGGAATTTCTTTGTAAGACAATTTCTGAAATACTTTCCGGGCTACGATAACAGATTACTGCTTGCCAGGCATCGACTGGCTGAGACTAAGGAAACAACGCTACTTTTCCCCCCTGATACGAAGACCCCTGACATTAGCGTAACGATCAATGAATCCTTCGGAAAGGAGGTTGTCGTGAAAACTACCAGACTTAGTGACAATGCCTGTATGATAGAACTCCCTGCGGAACTGACCGATCCCGATGAGGGGCCATTTCTGAATGCGTGTGCGCCGCAGTTACCGGGTAAGAAGCATTACCTAATTCTAGATTTCAGTGCGGTCCAAACGATGAATGGCCTGGGTGCCAGTATGCTGGTTAAGTTTAGCGCTCTGGCCAAGCGACGCGTGCAACGATTGCTGGCCGTTGGATTAAGCGAACATTACAAGGATGTTCTCAAGATAACAGGTCTGGATCGGGCATTTTCGATATACGGTAGCCAAGAAGAGGCTTTTGTAGTCGCACAAATTTCTTGTAGTAATCCTCCCTCCAGGGAAGTCCTACAGAGCACAGCTCGGGACATTTCCTACTGGACCAAGCCAATGTCCCGACTATTTGTGCCGCCAATGCCTTCGGAAGCCATTAACAAGAACATGAACGGCCGGCGCGTTGTTGGGCCAATCGATGGCTTTGGACAGTTATGGCAGAAGACTTATCGATTGAGAGTGAATAAACCAGGGCTGACACCGGAAGACGTTATCGGGACACTGAAACAGAATTTCACGAGCTTTCAACCATCATACAATCGATTCTATCCCACGGCAAAGGGAATACAGCCAGGCGAGGTTGTGGCGATAGACTCATCAACACCAGGTGGCCCGGTTTCAACGGGCGTAATGGTGCTGTATGCCGATGAGAGATCATTTACTTTCATCACACCGCAGGGTCATCCCGAGTCCGGTTGGGTATCCTTCAGTGCTTTCGAGTCGGAGGGTATAACCGTAGTACAAATATTGGGACTCGCCCGCGCTAACGACCCTGTTTATGAAGCTGCTTTTCGCACTGTCGGCTCAAAGATACAGGTTAAGATATGGACCCATGTACTCAGCTCGCTTGCGACGTACCTTGGAATACCGGCAGATGTTGCAGTTGAGCCCAGGTGTGTGGACCCGCGAATGCAGTGGTCACAGGCAGGCAATGTCTGGTACAACGCGCAGATCAGGACCCTATTTTACATGCCCTTCCGATTGCTGGGAAAGCCACTGAGGGATCGCAATCAAAAGAGAGAATGACGCCAGTAAAAGATAGTTTTGAATACGATGCTGTTGTGGTAGGCTCCGGTCCGAACGGATTTGCCGGAGCTATTACTCTGGCTCGATTTGGATGTTCGGTTTTGATGATTGAGGCCAAAGATATAGTCGGTGGTGGTATGCGATCTTCTGAGTTGACGCTACCTGGCTTCGTTCATGATATCTGCTCGGCGATCCATCCTTTCGGGATGGCATCGCCTTTCTTCCGTTCGCTTGATCTTTCTTCACATGGACTAGAGTGGATTCATCCTCCGGTTGCTTTAGCTCACCCTTTAGACGATGGCACGGCAGTGCTTCTGGAAGGGTCAGCAGATATTACCGCGGAAGGACTCGGCTCAGATGCACGTAGCTACCGCAAGATTATGAGGCCAATCGTTAGTAGCTGGGATAAACTCGTAGAGGATGTTCTCAGGCCACTACATTTTCCGAGGCATCCTCTGGTTCTTAGCACGTTTGGTCTCAAGGCAAGCCAATCCGTAGACCATCTCGTCCAAAGCCGGTTCAAAGCCTCTCGGGCGCGAGCTCTCTTTGCTGGCATCGCAGCACATTCCATAATGCCGATGGATCGAGCTGGTGGTGCCGCTTCTGGACTTGTGCTGAGTGCTGCCGGCCACGCTGTGGGTTGGCCGATGGCAAAGGGGGGATCCCAGAGCATGGCTGATGCCCTAAAGCATTACCTAGTCACTCTAGGAGGTGAAGTACATACCGGGGTCGAGGTCCATTCGCTAGACGAATTGCCAAAAGCAAGGGTGGTCCTGCTTGACATTACACCAAGGCAACTGGCGTCGATTGCCGGCGATAGGTTATCTCAAGATTATAGAGAGCGACTGCTTGATTACAGGTATGGCCCGGGGGTTTTCAAAATGGATTGGGCTCTGGGTAGTCCCATTCCCTGGAAGGCTTCGGCGTGTCTGAGGGCGGCAACTGTTCACGTTGGCGGCACCTTCGAGGAAATCGCCCATGCTGAGAATACAATCTGGAATGGGAAGCATCCCGACAAGCCGCTGGTTATCCTAGCTCAACAGAGCCTGTTTGATCCCACGCGTGCACCAGATGGTAAGCAGACTGCGTGGGCTTACTGCCATGTTCCCAATGGTTCAACGGTCGATATGTCGGAAAGAATCGAGGCTCAGATTGAGCGCTTCGCTCCCGGATTTAAAGATGGTATTCTGGCGCGTAGTATTATGAATACGGCGGACATGGAGGCATACAACCCCAACTATGTGGGCGGAGACATCGCTGGCGGCATTCAGTCTCCTTTGCGAATGATGCTGAGGCCTCCAGGCCATTGGCAAGCTTACGCCACGCCAGTCAAAGGGATTTACCTGTGCTCATCGTCAGTGCCACCGGGCGCAGGTGTCCATGGAATGTGTGGATACCATGCTGCTCGCAAGGCACTTCATGAATTATTCGGGAGTAAAGATAATGATTATTTATAAATATTGTCATAATTATCTTGTTGTAGTCCAAACGTTCTCTATGCGAGACCATACGTAATAATATGGACTAAGTACATTTTAATCAATTGCAGGCTTTGTTTTTCACTCCAGAAAGTCCATCTTCTTGATTTCTTTCGTTGGCACTTTCTAAATATATAAAGGGGGTAGAAATGGAAAAAACAACGAAATGCATAGAATTATTAGACTTTTCACGATGCTGGGCCGATTGGAGAGGAGAATTGAAAAACGTTATTGAGAGTAGCCATTCTTATTATCAAGACGAAACGGTACATCTGTTATTAGAGCAGCTAGACTCCTTTCTAACCAAGAAAATCTGTCCGTCTTCTGGTGAAGAAGAAGTCATTGAAGCCATGTGGGAAAATGCTACATCTGAAGAACGTAAGACAATAGCAACCTTGTTTCTAAAAATTGCAGATCGCTTATAGCAATGACTTACGTAACAGGTTTCTAAAAATGGGTGAATGATCAAGCGGGTTTATATTAGATTTAACACGCAAAGTAATAAGTAATTGCTGGCGGCTAAATGATTGAAATGGAAGTTTCTTGATGAATAATAGTATCTTGAATGGAGATAAGTGAAATGGCTTTTAACCCCACGACCGAATCTATGGAATTAATTAGAGAAGTTGTTGGAACTCAGTACTTCGCGGTACTAAACTCCGTGGGGAAGGGACTGCCTTATAGTAATCTCGTTTCCTTCGCCATAGCTGACGATTTGAAATCGCTGATATTTGTTACCGATCGAAATACACGTAAATATGAAAATATTAAAGAAAATTGTAATATCTCATTACTTATCGATAATCGTACCAACCAGCCTTCAGATATTACGCAAGCCATTGCGATAACGGTAATTGGTACTGCCCGGGAAGAAATAAATAACAAGAGCAGCCTTGAAGCCACTTTCCTCACCAGACATCAGCAGCTGCAGCAGTTTGTCGATAATCCTAGTAACGCTCTTATTCTGGTAACGATACATGAATATGTCATTGCTAGTTTCGATAAAACGCAGCGTGTTGTTATATCACAGTAGTGTTTAAAATACAATTATGGTATGTTCAAATTCCACCTGTATTCAAGCATGGTGCCCCAATATTCAGCCTTCGTAAACCGGTTATCAGTAGATTGAAAATGTATCAGTATCTGGGTGTCATCGAGTTACGGATTCTGTTCAAATAGAGTCCTATCACCGTACCTGATGGCTTTTAGCAGGGTGCTGAAAAATCCTTTCGACCAATCCCCGTGCGGCCCATCTGGGCCGCCTTCCCCTTCCTAGCCAGGAAGGAGCCTTCTGCGGAAGGGGGAAGAGATTGTATCTGGGGGACACCCCCAGGCCCCTGTCAAAGGGGCTTGGCCCCTCTGAACTCCCCTTTTTCAGCAGCCTGCTAAAACAAGTGGTAATTCAGGTTGGAAAATATTGTATCGCCACTTAGCTGTACCAACGATTAAACCTTCGCTGACATGACAACACGTATTAATATGTGATAATACTCACACATATAAGCCTGTTAATTCTCAAACACGATTTGCCTCTATATTTACCGGCCAATTAGTCTATAGCGGCGAAGCGCGAGAGTGAGAAACGCAAGGATAATTACACCATCCCAGGCGAGAGTCTTCCATAATGATGCTGATACATTTCCCCCCAGAGAGAGCGCACGCATTGTATCTACCATTGGAGTTACCGGATTAATCTGTGCAAAAACCTGCAACCATGAAGGCATTGTCTCGATGGGAACATAGAGCGAACTAGCAAAGACGAGAGGAAATACCCAAACGAAGCCGGCTACTTGCGCTGTCTCTGTATCTTTTACTGATATCCCGATGAATACACTAACCCAGGTTAGAGCTATACCAAAAATTATTATAAGTGCTACACCAGCAACCGCAGGCAATACACCGTTCTCAAATCGGAAGCCCATGATGCTGCCTACGATGATCATAAGCACTATTAAAATAGCATAGCGGATAGCATCTGCAAGAACCCGGCCTGTGAGAAATGCGGGGCGGGACATTGGCAGAGAACGAAAGCGGTCTATCATTCCCTTGGATAAGTCTTCGGCCAGACCAACACTCGTCTGCGTGGAACCAAACACCACGGTCTGTACCATGAATCCCGGCAAAAAGTATTGAATATAGGCGATACCTCCGGTCTGGATAGCGCCGCCAAAGACGTAATTGAAAAGGATTAACAAGACTACGTTCAACAAAGCATTGAAAACCAGCAATTGAGGTAGCCTGATATACCTCAGCATATTACGCCGCGTCATGATACCTATATCAGAGAGGGTATTTGACAGGCTATTATTTACACTCATACCGGTTAATCACCTGGCGGAATCTTTACAGAGCCTTCTTCTAAATCCTTGGTTTCTTCGGCCGGGTGCCCGGTGATAGATAGGAAAACGTCATCGAGAGTCGGTGGTTTCAAAGCGAGCTCGGCTATCATTATTTTCTCTACATCAAGGCGGCGAACTACTTCGGGTAATAGAGCTGCTCCACCGCCTGACGGTAGAGTTATCTCTCCTGTATCAGGGTAGCTGTGTAATTTATCTCCGCCTAATTCTTTTAGAGCATTGTTAGCTTGTGATATTTCGCTGCGGTTAGTAATCCTTACTCTTACCAGAGTATCACCGCCGCAGCAGACTTTTAATTCTTGATTAGTTCCTTCACGGAGAATCTGTCCTTTATCTATTATCGCGATTTTATTGGCTAACCTGTCAGCTTCTTCCAGGTATTGCGTGGTCAGAAAAACGGTCTTACATTCTTT
>CAZZJX010000074.1:0-6483 GCA_964654845.1 uncultured Dehalococcoidales bacterium | reverse complement strand
CGAATACGATGTGTACCTCGGCAAGAACGTCGACGATGTCAACAGCGCCGCCCCGGACAGCGAGTTGTTCCTGGGGACCGTGACTGACACCAGCAAGGCCCTGGGACGTTTAGATTTTAGCGACACATACTACTGGCGTGTCGTGGAAGTAAACGATGCCCATGAAATGAGCCCCCGCAACAACATCTGGAGCTTCGAAGTGGAGCCCAAGGCGATTGCGGTGACTGGTGTGACGGTAACGGCATCCGATACGACGGAAGATCCGAATCAGGTTATCGATGGCTCGGGTCTGACCGATGGCCTGCACGACAATGACGGCGACAACATGTGGAAGACCTCCTTGACGCCCGAGCATCCCATCTGGATTCAGTTCGCCTTTGATGGGGTGTGCAAGCTGGACGGCATGAAGGTCTGGAATCACAATTCGGAGTCGGAAGGTCTCCTGGGCTTTGGTTTCAAGGACGTCACCATTGAAACGTCTTTGGATGGTACGACCTGGGACGTACTGGCAGATACTCAATTCGTCCAGGCTCCCGGTAAGGCTGGTTATGCCGGCAGTATGGTTGACTTGGGCGGCACGGCGGCCATGTACGTTAAATTGACGGGCAAGAACAACTGGAGTATCCTGGGCATGCAGGCCCTGGGGCTCAGCGAAGTTCAGTTCATGCAGATTCCCACGCGTGCCCGTGAGTTGTCTCCTGCCTCTGGCAGTATGATTTCACCGTTGCAGGGTCTCTTGAGCTGGCGTGCCGGTCGCGATGCGGCTAAGCACGAAGTGCTACTGGGTTCGACACCCGACGATCTGACGGTTGTCGCTACGGTTACCGGACCGATGGCTGATATCAGCGATCAGTTGAGCTTGGGCAGCGTGTACTACTGGCAGATTAACGAGGTCAATGATGCTAAGCCGATGCCGGTCTGGTCGAGCGAAGTGATGAACTTCTCAACCATTGAGATGCTTGTCATCGATCGTATGGAAACCTACAAAGACGAAGAAGGTTTCTGGATCTGGCAGACCTGGGCGGACGGTTACGAGGACCCGTCGTTGAACGGCGCGACGGTGGGCCATGGCGATTTGCCTGAGACCGAAATCTATCGCAGTGCCGGGCAGTCCATGCCGCTGTTCTTCGACAATTCGACGGCACCGACCTCGATAGCAAAGCGTACCTTGGATCAAGCGGATGATATCACCGATTGGACCAAGTCCCAGATCCTAGTGCTCTACGTGCATGGCGATCCGGCTAATACCGGTGGTGAACTATACGTGGCAGTGAATGGTAAAGAGGTGGCCCTGGGAAGTGATGCAGTCGGCAATGACGGCTGGACGCAGGTGAATGTTGACTTGACGGCCCTGAATACCGACCTGTCGCAGGTCGCGACGCTGGGCATCGGTATTGATGGTGCCAATGCCAAGGGCGTAATTTACGTTGATGACGTCCTTCTCTACCAAGATGCACCGCCCCTGCGGCCGGAGCCGCTGCCGAACATCATCGCCAATGGCTCCTTCGAGGAATACGATCCGACCGATGCTCCCATTGTGAACACTTCGAACCGTCGTGCCATTAACTCAGCGGGCTCCTTCACCATGGCAGGCTGGACCTGTACCCATGGCAATAGCTACGTGGGCTTTGACAGCCATTCCGCGCGTCCGGCGTACGATGGCGACCGTTATGCCTTTGTGAATAACGATGGGATTATGACCATCCGTTCGGATGATGTCACCCAGGCATTGAATGAGGGCGATACCTTACGTCTGAGCCTTGAAGCGGCTTCTAACGGTGAAGGTTTGGGCTGCAGCTTCCGGGCCTCGTTGATTTTCGATGCCGGCTTAGCCAGCGAGAAGGTTGTTGCGTTTGATGAAATTCGTATCAATGGACTGGGCAACATGTACTATACCAACGCCTATGTCACCTATACCTTGGACGCCGCGGCCAGTACGGTTGCCGTGTCGATCACTATGGACAACAGCGGTCAAGGCGACCAGCCACGTATGGACGATGTCCGGCTGTCGATAGTGCCATAGCACTTTGTGTCACGCTCTCGTGAAGAACAGGAGTGAGCATTGATTTTAGATGGCCTTAAGCGGCCATGGTTCCAGCAGAAACGCTGGGATTATAAATTAGAATTCTCCTTCAAATAGTAGTAGTTTTCGATTAGCGCATAGGGGGCTCTTAAGCCCCCTATGCGGTTTTCTCGGCGTTATATCCCTGAGAATATTCCATCTGCTTTGATGTTGCCAGGGATACAAACGTTTGCTTTTTGATGGAGGCAGGGATCTGTGTAAGCAGGCATTAGTTGGCTTTTGATAGTTTGATAGTGAAGGAGTTTAAGATGAACAAGACAGTGTACTTGATATTGATATTGGTGGTGTGTCATAACGCCCAGGCCACGATGCTCGAGTATGAGGGATTTGACTATGCGGCCGGAGCCGATCTCCACAACCAGGTAGGTTGGGGTCATCTCATCACGCATACACGGTCCCCCTTGATCACTGACAAAGAGATACGCCCTGGGCATGGCCATGCGCTTACTTCCTTCGTGACAGATGGTGGTTATGCGGTACGGATGAAACCTTTGGCCCAGCCCATCGATGTGACCACGACACCGGTGTACATCACGGCACTGATGACAACGGTCGGTGCTACGTTAAGCGATACGGAAACCAGCGTCAATCTGGGGCTTGCCAATAATACGGATCCCGGGCAGCGCATTGAGTGCCTTTTTGCGGCCACCTCGCATACGATCCTGTTCGGGGGGTATGGTGGTTATAACACCAATTCCGAGACAAGCTATTCGCCAGGCAGTTTGTATCGCTGTGTCATGAAACTGACGCCCATTGCCGGAGAATCCAATAAGGTGCATCTCAGTGCTGTTTGGATTGATGTGACCGATGGACTCACGCTGGGCGATGAGAGCGAGTACCCTTATTTGGTCTCTAACTTTGTGTACGATCCCGGCAAGCACGCCCTCGCACGTCCCTTCGAACATATGGAAATTGGTTTCCGGGGCGCCGAACTAATGGCAGATGATTTGATGATATGCGATAGCTGGGCAGACATTCAGAATCCCGTCATCTCTCCCATCATGCCCTCTCCGCAAGACGGCGAGAAAGATGTCTTGAGCGAGGCAACGGTGCTGAGCTGGACCGGCAGTCCATTTGCCTCAAGCTATGATGTATATATGGGCACGGACAAGGACGCTGTTGCTAATGCCACCAAGGCCAGCAACCTATTTCTAGGATCACAGGCCACAACCAGCATTTCTTTAACGGAGACCTTGGAACACAATCAAATATACTACTGCGTGTCGATGAACTGAAAGATCAGCATGCGGACAGTCCGCGTACGAATATGTGGCGTTTTACTGTCGAGTCATTCGGTGCCGTGCTTGCCAATATTACAGCCACGGCTTCTGATATGACCGAAGATCCAAGCCTTACCATCGATGGTTCCGGGCTTGATAAGAACGGTCTCCACAGTAGGAATGGCGATGCCATGTGGAAAACGGCATTTGGGACATCACAACCGGTCTGGATTCAATATGCTTTCGATGGTATCTACCAGCTCTACGACATGAAGATTTGGAACCACAATACGGGATCAGAGGGATTGTTGGGATTCGGCTTCAAGGATGTGACGGTAGAAACCTCTGTCGACGGGACAACCTGGACGGCTTTACCTGATATCCAATTTGCCCAGGCGCCGGGGGACGATGGTTATACCTCCAACACCACGGTGGCCTTTAACGGAACGGCAGCCCAATTCGTTCGCTTAACGGCCAAGAGCAACTGGAGTCTCCTCGGCTTACAGCAGTACGGCTTAAGCGAAGTGCAATTCTCCTATATTCCCTTGGCAGCACGTCTGCCACAACCCGCCTCCGGAGCGGTAGGGATCTTGCCGCATGATTTGCAGCTATCTTGGCGTGAGGGCCGTGAGGCCTTAAAACATGAAGTGTTACTGGGCACGGACATGGATAACCTTGCGCTGGTGGGAACCGTGACGCAAACGAGCATTGATGTTAGTGCCGATGTCATACTCGATTCACCGCACTACTGGCAAGTGAATGAGGTCAATGAGGCAGGGACCGTATGGGAAGGGCCCCTCTGGGAGTTCGCTACCGGAGACCGACTGCTGATAGACGATATGGAATACTACAAAGATTGGTTTGAATATCGGATATGGGAGACCTGGGCCGATGGTTACGAGGACCCCGCCAGCAATGGCGCTGTAGTGGGGCACGGCGATCTGCCGGAAACTGATATCTTACGTAGCTACTGGCAGTCCCTGCCGATTATCTATGACAACAGCGGTGCCCCGACCTCTAAGGCAGTCCGCAGCTTTGATCAACCCGGGGATATTACCGATTGGAGCGCTGCCGGTATTCAAGCGCTGGTGTTTTATGTGCATGGCGATCCCAACAATACCGGTGGGCCCCTGTATGTGGAAATCAACGGCGTCAAGGTTTCCCTTGGTAATGAGGCCCTGACAAAAAAAGAGTGGACGGCCTTCACGATTGATCTGGGGTCGGTCAATACCAACCTGGCAAAGGTGGATACCCTGGCTATCGGTGTCGACGGTGCGAATGCCGGCGGCGTTATCTATGTTGATGATATTGCCCTATACCGCAACGCCCCCTTGCCGTCGCTGCTTGGTAATGATTCATTTGAAGACCGTGGTGATCATCCCGGGCGCGTATTTGCCAATTCGGCAGACAATGCCGTTGCCGAGATCCCGGGCTGGACCTGCACCTGGAGCCAAGGCTATGTGGGCTGGGATACCCACCGCGACCATCCGGCTTATACCGGGACCTGGCATGGTTTTGTCAACAAGGCCTCCAAGGCCACCTTTACTTCGGACAGTGTCAATATAATCCTGACTGCCGGAGAGGTTGTGGATGTAAGCCTCATGCTCGCCTCCAATAAGCGCGATTCCAGCGTTAAGTGTACGGCCTCGCTGATCTTCGATGCGGGACGGGCCACACAGAAGACCGTGGATTTCGGTGAGGTTCTGGTGCAGGGATTGACCAACCTGATCTACCAGCCGCTGGCGTTCTCTTATGCCATGGAGTCGGAGGCCAGTACCGTGGCCGTGTCTGTTACCATGGACAATGACTTCGCCAACGAGGAAGACGATCAGGTGCGTCTCGACGAGGTACGGGTGACTGTGTTACCCCGGTAAGCGTCCTATTCAAGAAAATTCCCCGCCAGGAGACCTACACGGATCACTTGGCGGGATTTCTTTTTGGAGGTTCTACCGGCAGCGGCGCCGATACACAGATTACGCCCGGGACCATGACCTACAAATGCGTCCCACTTTTACTGACGGTTTCGGTGGAATAAGCTATCTTGTGGATTTACCTGCGGATTGCAGGCCCGGTGCGATAGATCGATGCTTTGGTATTTCGGATTTCGAATTCACGTCGGCGGTCTCAATTTTCCTGGCCTGGAAATGTGAAAAATTCCATATCGAAACCGCCGCATATGAGAACTCCATACTTACTTGACTGCCTACAGCGGTTTTCCTTCGAACAGCGTTTCCCAGGTGTGGGCCCCGGACAGGTAGCTATTGCCCATACTGTTTCTTGGTTCGAAGCACTCTGTCACGTTCCAGTTGAAGATCTGAGTATGCCCGTCCATGTACCAAACATTCATCTTGCAGTTGTTTCCGCTGTGATGGGGCATGTCCTCAAGACGTGACTTCCAGTAATCCTGATGCGGATCTGCGGCCCAAACGTCACTAAGGAAGGCCCGCCTGGCACCACCAGCGGCCGACAAAGTCCTTATTTTCTTAGTCACTGTAAGGGCTCTCCAGCCGATGGACCATCGCATATTGACCCAGCCGATACCTTCGTCTTCTGGAGCCAAGCCATAATCGTATACACTGCCGGGCCCCACATAGTTCCGGTGCCCCGGGTTTCCCCTGGCATTCCATTTCTTACCCATCTCACCGCGGGTCGTGGGTTCGCCGAAAAACTGCTTCAGGCCCGGGCAAAACGGAATGTCGGAATAGTTGGCAATGTCTCTGGTCTTGTACAGGTAGCCCATGCCCTCATAGCCTTCATTTCGCCCCGCCCAATTGGGAACATGAAAATAGGTGTAATAGCCGGAGCCGTGCTGGACACCGTTTTGTGTGTCCGCCATGAACGGATGCAGCTCGGGCGGAAGCAGGTCGTCGTATCCCGCACAGTAGAGATAAAGGCTCTTGCCGATGCTTGACATGTTGTTCATGCACACCGCCCGGCGGGCCTGTTCACGGGCTCTGTTCAACGCCGGCATCAGGATACTCATAAGGACGGCAATGACCGCGATGACCACTAATAATTCGATGAGCGTGAAACAACGCTATTGGTAAAGACTTGAAAATCAAAAGATCATATCTACTCAATACAACACTTGCCTCAGTCACACTTCCCTATGAAAGGATCGGATAAATGCGAGTGGTAAAAATAGTGAAAGTCATTACTAATAATATACGGATCCTGCAA
>CAZZJX010000073.1:0-6485 GCA_964654845.1 uncultured Dehalococcoidales bacterium | reverse complement strand
CTCTACCACTGAAAGAGATTTCACCACTGGGGGCGACTCCACCTCCGAGGTTGAGGAGAGCTCATGATAACTACCCAAACAATTAAAGAACTCCGCGGAGTAACCGGGGCCGGGATAATGGACTGTAAGAAGGCCCTTCAGGAAGCGGAGGGTAATCTTAATGATGCCATAGATATTCTCAGAAAGCAGGGCTTTGCCAAGGCAGCGAAGAAGGCCCATCGGGAGGTGAGCCAGGGGCTGGTGGAGGCCTATATACACACCGGGGGGCGTATCGGGGCACTGGTGGAGGTGAACTGTGAGAGCGATTTTGTGGCGAAAACCGACGAGCTCAAGACGCTGGCCCATGACCTGACGATGCAGGTGGCAGCCACAGACCCCACGTTTTTGAGCAGTGAGGGCATACCTGAGGGGGTGGAGCCTAAAGAGGCCTGTCTTCTCTCCCAGCCTTTCATTAGGGACCCTGAAAGAACCGTTCAGGACATCGTTACGGAAACGATAGCCAGGGTTGGGGAGAATATTAAGATACGGAGATTTACCCGCTTCGAACTGGGCAAGGAATAGGCGATGAAGGCTGCCAAGTATAAGCGCACCATCTTGAAACTGAGCGGCGAGGCACTTACGTCAGACGGCGCATTTGGCATCGATCTGGATATCCTCTCCAATATCGCCCAACAAATAAAGCAGGTAGTTGGCATGGGGGTTGAGCTTGCCATCGTGGTTGGCGGGGGAAACATCTGGCGAGGAGCAAAGGCTGGAGCGAATGGAATGGAGCGCACCAGCGCCGATTACGCCGGGATGCTGGGCACACTGCTAAATGCCCTGGCACTACAGGACGCCCTGGAGAAATGTGGGGTGACCACCAGGATCCAGAGTGCCCTAAACGTTCAGGCGGTTGCCGAACCCTATATCAGGCGCCGCGCCCTGCGCCACCTGGAGAAGGGACGAGTAGTCATCTTCGCTTGCGGCACCGGAAACCCCTATATGACAACCGATACCGCAGCAGCGCTCAGGGCTATAGAGATCGGGGCCGAGGTATTGCTTATGGCAAAGCACCGGGTCGATGGCGTTTACGACGCCGATCCGCTAAAAAAACCCAATGCCAAAAGGTACGAAAATATCAGCTATTCCGATGCATTAAAGCTACGCCTTGAGGTTATGGACGTAACTGCTCTTTCCCTCTGCATGGAGCATAGTCTACCCATTGTTGTCTTCGACCTCGGTGCTCACCAGAGCATTGTACGGGCAGTGACGGGCGAGGTTATTGGCACCACAGTCACCAGCTAGAGGTGGAAATTGATCGATGAGGTACTGCTAGCGGCAAACACCAAGATGGGAAAGACCATCGAGGCATTACGGAAAGAGTTGGCCACCATCCGCACCGGGCGGGCGACACCAGCGCTGGTCGATGATATCAAGGTAGATTACTACGGCACACCCACGCCGCTTAAGCAGATAGCCACTGTTTCAGCACCGGAGGCCAGGCTCCTCCTGATTCAGCCCTGGGACAGCAGCATGCTATCCAGCATAAAGAAGGCTATCCTAAAGTCAGAGCTCGGCCTCAACCCTATAAGTGATAGAGATGTGATCCGCCTGACAATCCCCCAGCTATCCGAGGAGCGAAGAAAAGAATTGGTGAGGGCTGTTCATAAGCGGGCTGAGGATGGCAGAGTCGCCCTGCGAAATATAAGAAGGGATGCCCTGGAGGAGCTCAGAAAACTAGAGCGAGAGAAGGAGATCTCGCAGGACGAACAAAAACGCGCCCAGGAGCACCTTCAGGAGCTTACCGATAGCTTCATCGCCACGGTGGGCAAGGTAGCAGAGGATAAGGAAGCCGAGCTACTAGAGATTTAGTTGAGTAGCTCGAGAGTCAGGTTACGGATATAAACAGTGGCAAAACCCAAAATCAAACATATCCCCAATCATGTCGCCATTATTATGGATGGCAACGGCCGCTGGGCCAAAAGCCGAGGGCTACCCAGGCTCGCCGGTCACCGCGCTGGAACGGAGAACGTCCGCCGCGCCGTAAAATGCCTCTCCGATCAACAGGTTAAGTACATAACCCTGTTTGCTTTCTCCACAGAGAACTGGAGCCGCCCGCAGATAGAGGTCCAGGGGCTTATGCGAATCATGGGGGACGTTGTCGACCAGGAAACCATAAACCTTCACAAGGATGGGGTCAAGCTCATTCACCTCGGACACCTCGATGGGCTCTCCGAGAGTCTACAGCAGAAGGTTCAAAACGCCCTCGAGCTGACCAAGCACAATACCAGAGGAACCCTGTGCCTCGCCTTTAACTACGGCGGTCGCGCCGAGATCGTAGATGCGGTTAGACGTATCCTTCATGATGGCATAACACCCGACAATATAGACGAAGCTCTAATTTCTAGCTATCTAAACACCAAAGACCTGCCCGACCCTGACCTAATCATTCGCACCGGTGGCGAGATGCGCCTGAGTAACTTCCTGATCTGGCAGGCAGCCTACAGCGAGTACTACGCCACACCAACCCTCTGGCCCGACTTCGGCCCAAAGGAAATCGAGCAGGCCCTCATTGCCTACAGCGAGCGGGAGCGGCGCTTCGGGGGGCTTAAAAGGAAGGGCTGAGGCTCATAGGCGGGATGATCAGGCAAAGGGTGCTCAGTGCACTAGTTCTTTTACCCCTCATCTTTTTAGTCATCTGGTTTGGTGGCCCTGCTTATTCTTTATTGGTCACCGCTGTCGCTGCTCTTGGGGTGCTAGAATTCTGTGGTATGAAAGGCCTCTCCAGGAGACACCCGCTAACCCTTTTCGGGCTGGTCGGTGTGCTTCTCTTCATCCTGGTAGCCCATGTTGAAGAGAGCTATACTGCACCACTCTTAACAGCAGTTGTGGCCTTTTCTCTAATCTGGCTCCTTTTCCGCTCCCCGGTGAAGGGTGCCGCCACTAATTGGGCCTGGACCCTCGCCGGAATTATATATATCGGCTGGTTGATGAGCCACTTTATCCCCCTTCGGGAACTGGAGGGCGGAAGGGAGTGGGTGCTCTTTGTAGTGCTTGCCACTTTTGCTACTGATACCACCGCCTTCTTTGTCGGTAAGATATGGGGCAGGCATTCTCTAGCCATGAAGATCAGTTCAGGGAAGACCCGGGAAGGCGCGGTGGGTGGCTTTCTGGGTGCCATCGCCGCATCGCTGATCCTGGCACTCCTGCTAGGCATCGCCATCCCCTATTGGCAAGCGGCCATCCTCGGCGCCCTCATCGGCATCTTCGCCCCGCTTGGCGACCTAGCGGAATCGATGCTCAAGCGTAGCACCGGCCTGAAGGACTCAGGAACACTGATACCCGGTCATGGTGGCCTCCTCGACCGCCTCGATAGCATCCTCTTTACCGTGGTTGTAGTATACTATTATGTGACATGGGTAATAATGTGAAACGGCTTGCCATTCTCGGCTCAACTGGCTCCATAGGGCAGCAGACCCTCGATGTGGTTCGCTCCTTCCCCGGCCGATTTAATGTTATCGGTCTTGGCGCGGGTAGCAACATCGCCCTTCTAGTGGAGCAGGTCGAAGAGTTCCAGCCAAAATTTGTTTCTATTGAATCAGCCAGCTCACCGGAGATATTGCGTGGTAGGATGCGCCAAATTTTACCATCACAGGAGCTTGTGGCTCACCCCGATGTTGACCTGGTGGTGATCGCCATCTCGGGCAAGGCAGGTCTTGACCCTACCCTGGCAGCGATCAGGGCCAGGAAAAGCATCGCCCTGGCCACCAAGGAGGTCCTGGTATTGGCAGGAGGAACTATCACCTCCGAGGCAAAGCAGCATGACGCCCGGATCCTGCCTATCGATAGCGAGCCCAGTGCAATATGGCAATGCATGCGCGGTGAGGAGAAGGGGATCTCCAGGCTCATCCTGACCGCCTCCGGCGGGCCCTTTCGCCACCTCTCTCTAGAAGAGCTCAAAACGGTGTCTCCGCAGCAGGCGCTTGAGCATCCCACATGGAGGATGGGGCCAAAGATCACCATCGACTCAGCCACCCTGATGAACAAGGGGTTTGAGGCTATTGAGCTAAGCTGGCTATTCGATGTCCCCATGGAAAATATCGATATCGTCATCCACCCCCAGAGCATCATTCACTCCATGGTTGAATTTATCGACGGCTCTATCAAGGCGCAGCTCAGCCCCCCCGATATGCGCCTGCCCATTCAGTATGCCCTCTTTTTTCCTGAGCGTCTGCCCAACCAGTTTCCCCGCCTCGATTTTTCGGAAACAAGCTCCCTCACCTTTGAAACCCCCGACAGAGAAAGATTCCCCTGCCTGGTATTAGCGCTGGAAGCGGGTCGAAAAGGCGGTACCTACCCCGCGGTGCTTAGCGCCGCCGATGAGGTGGCAGTGTCACTATTCCTGGAGGAGCGTATAGGATTTATGGATATACCGAAGCTTGTGGCAGAAGCCCTGGAGGCACACCAGAACATCACCAACCCTAGCCTGGAGGATTTGCTCACCGCTGATGCCTGGGCCAGGGAGAGGGTGCACCGATGAGCGTATTTATAAGCATACTCATATTCTTAGCTATTCTTTTCGTGGCCATAGTGGTCCACGAACTGGGTCACTTTATTACCGCCAAGCGCTGTAAAGTGAAGGTTGAGGAGCTAGGTTTGGGGTTTCCTCCCCGCATCCCTCGCCTAAGTTTCAAGCGGGGGGAAACGATCTACTCGCTAAACTTTCTCCCCCTCGGCGGCTTTTGCCGCATGGCCGGGGAGGAAGACCCCGATGTACCGGGCAGCCTGGCGGGGAAGAGCTTGAAGGTGAGGTTCCTCGTCCTCAGTGCCGGGTCTCTCTTTATGCTCCTGCTTCCCGTCCTCCTGCTCCCACTCGCCTATATGATACCGATGGAACGCCCGGTGGAGGATGGGGGGGTGCAGGTCATAAGCGTCTCCACGGACTCGCCAGCCGAATTAGCCGGCATCGAAAGCGGAGACATTATCCTAGAAATCGACGGTGAAGAAGTGAAGACCCTGGACGAGGTGCATCAAGCGGTAGATCCCAAGCTTGGTGAAGAGGTCAACCTGCTTCTATTACGGGATGACACCCTACTGGAGAAGACCCTGACCCCGCGGGAGGAATACCCCAAAGACGAAGGGGCTATGGGTATCCAGATGGGCTATATAATGGAAACCAGCTACTATCCACCATGGGAAGCCATCCCCAAGGGCCTGGGCGAGTATGGGCAGTTGTTGGTGGCAGCCAAAGATGCCTTCGCCAGCCTCATTGCAGGGGAAGTGCCATTGCAGGACGCTGTAGCCGGCCCCATTGGCATAGCCCAGATGACCGGCGAGGTGGCCGAGCTGGGAGCTGAGCCCCTCATCCGCCTTGCCGCTCTCATCAGTGTTAGCCTGGCCATAGTAAATCTGCTCCCCATCCCCGGCCTTGATGGGGGAAGAATCGTTTTTGTCGCGATCGAGGGCATCCGTCGGGGAAAGAGAATATCGGCGAAAAAGGAGAACCTTATCCACCTCATCGGCTTCGGTGTATTAATAATGTTGATCGTTCTGGTAAGCTATAATGATGTAATGCGCCTCATAAGTGGAGAAGGTTTCATCCAATGATACGGCGCCGCATGTCCCGACCCATCACCGTCGGAGATGTCACCGTGGGAGGTGGGGCGCCGGTGGTGGTGCAGTCGATGGCCAAGACCGATACCCGCGACGCAAGGGCAACCATCAAGCAAATTCGCAGGCTGGAGGAATTCGGCTGCCAGATTGTACGGGTGGCTGTCCCCGACGGCGAGGCTGCCGCATCAATCCCCACCATAAAGCACCTGATATCCATCCCGCTAATCGCCGACATCCATTTCGACCACCGCCTCGCCCTACTGGCCCTGGAGGGCGGAGTCGACGGGCTGCGCCTGAATCCGGGGAACATCTCCGACCCGGAGCAGATCAAAGAGGTAGTTCTGGAAGCTAAAGAGCGGAACGTACCCATCAGGATCGGGGTAAACGCCGGAAGCTTGCCCCCCGCAGAGAACAAGGAACAGACTATCGTGGAGCGAATGGTAGGTTCAGCACTAGAGCAGATCAAGCTGCTCGAGAGCCTCGATTTCGAGCTGATCAAGGTGTCTCTAAAGGCCTTCGATGTTCCCGATACAGTGGCGGCGAACCGGGCGCTGGCTGAGCGTATGCCCTACCCTATCCACCTGGGTATCACCGAGGCGGGCACCACAAGAAGCGGGGTAATCAGGAGTGCCGCTGGCATCGGCATTCTGCTGCACCACGGGATCGGGGACACCATCCGCGTGTCGCTCAGCGGCGACCCGTGTGAGGAGGTGAGTGCCGGCTACGAGATCCTTAAAGCGCTCGACCTGAGCCAGCGCGGCCCCACGCTGATAAGCTGCCCTTCCTGCGGGCGCACCGAGGTGGATATAATAGGGCTGGCCAATGCGGTGGAAGAGCGCCTTTCCAAGATTAAAAAGTCGATCAAGGTGGCAGTAATGGGGTGCGTGGTGAAC
>CAZZJX010000072.1:0-6523 GCA_964654845.1 uncultured Dehalococcoidales bacterium | reverse complement strand
CACACTTGACGCAAGCATGGTTGAGGGGTATATTCGCCTAGATGAACTTTTTAGAGAAGCTGCTAGCCGCCGCCCGCACTAACGAGAGCCTTCTTTGTATCGGGCTGGACCCTGACCCGGAGCTGATGCCTGATGTGAGCGTGATTGAGTTCAACAAGCGCATCATAGACGCCACCAGCGATCTGGTTTGTGCTTACAAACCCAATCTTGCCTTCTATGAAGCTATGGGAATTGAGGGGCTTAGGGCGCTGGAGAAGACGGTGGCTTGCATTCCGAAGACGGTCCCGATCATCGGTGATGCCAAACGGGGCGATATCGGTAACACCGCTCGCGCATATGCTAAAGCGCTCTTTGAAACCTTCGGCTTCGATGCCGCTACCGTGAACCCATATCTGGGCTACGACTCTATCCAGCCCTTCATAGAGTATAAGGGGAAGGGGGTTTTCATTCTCTGCCGCACCTCCAATGTTGGGTCGGCCGACTTTCAAGCCCTGCAACTGTCCGAGGCTTCAATTCCCCTCTTTGAAATTGTTGCCCAGCGGGCGAAGGAGTGGAACATTTATGGTAATGTTGGTTTGGTTGTCGGTGCCACCTATCCAGAGGAACTTATGCGGGTACGCCACCTCTGTCCTGATATGCCTCTGTTGATTCCGGGCATCGGGGCGCAAAAAGGCGATCTGGCCGGTGCTGTTCGGTATGGGGTTGATGAGAGGGGTGAAAGAGCGATCATTAGCTCCTCCAGGCAGATAATCTACGCCTCTAAGGGGGAGGATTTCGACGCGGTCGCCAGGGAAGAGGCGCTGAAACTACGCGAACAGATAAATCTCCACTTGGAGTCTCTTTAGGCTATGGAGATAAGGGTTGGCGATGTAGTGCAGCTTAAGAAGAAGCATCCCTGCGGCAGTGACCAGTGGCAGGTGACCAGAGTGGGAATTGACATTGGACTCAAGTGCCAGAAGTGTAACCGGCGCGCGTTTTTGGAGAGGGGGGTTTTTGAGCGAAGGGTGAAGGCTATACTCACCACAGAGAGCACGCTCCTGGATAGCGATTAGCTATAAAAAGTGCGATTTTGGGTGACTGTTATAGATTCCAATCCTTATTCTAAGGCACGAACACTTATTGACATCTAGAGTCATTTAAGGTAAAATTTTGTAAAGGGAGGATGCCATGATTGAGATGTCCATCGACAGCATCCGAATGAGCATGATGAACTACCAGCGGGTGGTCATACTCAAGGAGAAGGATGCGGAACGTTACCTCCCTATATGGATTGGCCCGGCAGAGGCGGATTCTATAGCAGTAAAATTGCAGGACGTGGCGGTGCCTCGTCCCCTGACCCATGACTTGCTGGGTTCGGTAATCGATGCCTTGGGTGCCGCAGTCACCTCAATCATAGTATCTGATCTCCAAAATGATACCTTCTATGCCAAGATAATTCTCAGAGTTGACAGCGAGGCAATGGAAATCGATTCCCGCCCCAGCGATGCCATTGCCCTGGCGGTGAGAGCCGAGGTGCCTATATATGCCGATGAGTCGGTGCTCGAAAAAGCGGGGATATTTCTTGATAAGGACAGTGGCAAGCCTCTACCGGCAAGCGGTGAAAAGGAAAAGATCACTGATGAGGAGTTGAATAAGCTTGCTCCCTTTACAGACTTTATCGAAACCCTCAACCTGGATGATTTGGAGAAGGGGAGCTCATAGCCAAGGTGCTGTGGGCGTATAGCGATGGACGAAAGACTCATCAAAAGACTAGTGTCCACCATAAAATGTAGCATTTGCGGTCATCACTACGAGGGAAGCAATGTGAAGGTTCTTGGTCATGATGATGACGTGTGGTTTGTTAGCGCATATTGTCCCACATGCAGCAGTCATAGCTTAGTTGCTGCGGTTATCAAGGAAGGTCCACTCCCCGACTTCATTACCGACCTCACTGACGATGAATTTGACAGGTTCAGTGAAACTGAAGAGGTAACCGCTGATGACGTACTCGACATTCATAGTTTTCTAAAAGAGTTTGACGGAGATTTCTCTTCCCTTCTCACCACGGAGTAAAGTTGGCTTATGATGTGTGACAGCGTAGTAAATACATTAAAAATCCCCGATAAGAGAAGGGGGTTTTTCTATATCTAGAAGAGTTGCTTGAGCCAATAGCGCGTTATATACAGGACGATGGTGACCATAGTGAATCGCTGGGTCGCGGCGTTAAGACTTACAGGTCTTGGTTTTTACATAGGCGGATGCATTTTAGGGGGGGTGTTCTTGGGACTGTGGATTGACCGCAGGTTCGATTTCACTCCCTTATTTACTTTTTTAGGGCTTGGTTTAGGACTTTTAGTCGCTTTCTATGGAACCTACCGCATGCTTCTCCCCGTTCTCGGGCGAGGGAATGATAAGGACGTAGGTGATGAATAGAAGCGGTTGCCTACTCAAAGTGGGGATTCCGATACTTGCCGTACTTATCCTGGTTGTAGTTGGCAGTATCTTCTTCCCCATCCATAAGCCGCATGTTGCCCTGCCCGCTGAGGCCGTTTTCTATATCGGCAGCTTCCCTATTTATAACACCCTTCTTGCCTCGTGGCTTGCCATTCTGGTATTGGCGGCAGTATTCTACCTCGGCACTCGCAAGATGAAACTGATTCCCAAAGGATGGCAGAATGCGGTAGAGGCAGTCTGTGAAGCCTTGTACAATTTTGTGAAGGAGACGGCAGGTGAGGAAAATGCTCGTCGCTTTTTACCCGTAATTGCCACCATTTTCTTTTATGTCATAGCTGCTGCTTTGACCTCGCTGCTTCCCGGCTTCGATACCATCGGCATCGGAGATACGGGACAGGAGGCGGGGGCTTTCTTCGGTACATACCAAGGCTGGATAATAGAAGAGCCTCTGCTACGGAAGGCGAATACCGATGTCAACTTCCCCCTGGCCTTAGCCATAATATCCTTTGCCTTTGTTACGTATAGTGGCATCCGTGGCCAGGGCTTCCGCAACTATGCAAGCAAATTTGCCCGGCTTGGTAAGGTATTCAGCGGCATTAGCCAGCTAGCCAGGGGCAAGATCGGTAGCGGGCTTAGCGGGCTCTTCCTCGGTCTTATAGATATGTTTGTCGGCGCCTTGGAAGCCATTAGCGAGCTTGTCCGTATCATCAGCTTCACCTTCCGTCTCTTTGGCAACATGACGGCGGGCATGGTGCTACTACTGATGATAACCTTTCTTGTTCCCTGGATTGTTGCCGTGCCCTTCTACGGGCTGGAGGTGCTGCTTGGCTTTGTCCAGGCGTTGATTTTCGCCGGGCTGACTCTGGTATTTGCTACTGTAGCGGTTATGCCTCACGGCACAGACCAAGAATAGAGAAAATCTTTATGAAAGGAGATAGGGAATGGACGTAGAATCAATGAGGTTGTTTGCCGCAGCCTTAGCCATCGGCTTGGGCGCTTTTGGGCCTGCGCTTGCCATTGGGATTTTGGGCTTTGGAGCGATGCAGGCTCTGGGTAGAAACCCGGAGGCCCGAGGCGCGATCATGACCAATATGATCCTGGCCATCGCCTTTGCCGAAGCTGTGGCTATCTATGCGCTGATAATAGCGATTATCCTTGCTATGGGAATAGGGGCTTAAAGGAGGTCTGATGATGAAAAACGAAGGTTTGTCTCTTTCTATAGCGCTTATTGTTTCGTCAGCAATCCTGGGAATGTTTTTTGCCCTTGCACTTGCGCTATGGGCAATCCTTTCCTAATTCTCAAAGGCATTTCTGTAGGGAGGATTTAAAAATGGAGGGTCTTGGCATTAGTTGGCAGGGCTTGCTTGCGCAGCTCATAAATTTCGCTCTCCTTTTGGTTTTACTTTACTTCATCGCATATAAGCCCATTCGAAGGATGCTCGATGAGCGTTCGGAGAAGATCAGGGTAGGTCTGGAACAGGCGGAGCAGATGAAAGAGATGATGGCCAAGACCGAGGGGCAGGTCAAGGAGCATCTTGAGGTAGCCCGAGGGGAAAGACAGAACATATTGGCTCAGGCAGAGCAAGTGGGGCAACAACTAAAGGAAGAAGCGCGGGAACAAGCAAAGCAGGATGCGGAGAGCATTGTCGCCAAGGCGCGCGTTGAGATCCAGAGAGAGCAGGACGAAGCCATTGGCGAACTAAAGCGTCAGTTCGTTGACCTGGCGATACTGGCTGCCGAGAAGGTGATAAGCGAGACCCTGGATAAAAAGAAGCATCGTAAGCTTATCGATGAGGTGCTCGAGCAGGCTTCTGAAGGAAAGGCTGAATAATGGCAAGAGCTTCAGCAAGAAGGCATGCCCAGGCAGTCTTTCAGATTGCCCTGGAGCAAAATGAGCTGGATCGGTGGCGCAGCGACCTGGGGATAATCGCTGAGGCGATGAAGGACTCTGTTATTTATGCTTTTTTGGAAAACCCGAAGATTCACTTCGGCGAGAAGACGAAAATCATGAGCCGGCGCCTCGAGGGTATAAGTCCCCTGGCAATGAACCTTGCGCTTCTACTGGTGGCTAAGAAGAGACTGGGCATCGTTGAGGAAATAGTTTATGAATATGGGCGGCTGGTCGACGAACGTCGGGGCATCGCTCATGCGAAGGTAGCTACAGCGGTTCCTTTGGATGAAAAGGATAAGGACAGCGTAACCCACAGGCTCAGTGATGCACTAGGTAAGGAGATTCTGCTTGTCACACAGGTTGACCCGTTTATTATTGGGGGGCTCGTCGTAAGGGTTGGCGACAAGCTCATCGATGGCAGCACCAAAAGCAGATTGCAGGCATTGAGGAAAAGCCTGGTTGGGACGGCAGAGTAGAAATAGTAAGGCAAGCATTGTGGGCAACTCGGGCTGGGGAGTAGCCCTCCCTGAGCCGTTCGTCGGTAGGGAGAAGCTCATAGACTGGAGGTAGGTTTAGATGGCTCGCGCTCAAGATATTGCGTCTATCATCAGGCAGCAAATCGAGCAGTTTGGCACTACATTGACCATGGTGGATGTGGGTACCGTGGTTGAGGCAGGAGACAGCATTGCTCGCATTCATGGGCTTTCCGGTGCCAAGTATAATGAATTGCTCGAGTTTCCAGAAGGTGTGATTGGCATCGCCCTTAACCTGGAGGAGGAAAGCGTTGGTGCGGTAATCCTCGGCGATTATAGCAAGATCAAGGAGGGGGATGAGGTCAGATGCACCGGGAGGATCGCTGAAGTGCCCGTAGGGGATGGACTAATAGGGCGGGTAATCGATCCATTGGGTCAGCCCCTCGATGGCAAAGGGCCTATAAAATATGAGAAGACCCGCCCTATAGAGCGGGTGGCTCCTAATGTGGTCGCTCGCAAGTCAGTGGATACCTCGGTTCATACCGGGATAAAGGCTATAGATAGCATGATCCCTATCGGGCGGGGGCAGCGAGAGCTGATTATTGGCGATCGCTCCACTGGTAAGACAGCTATTGCCATTGATACCATCATAAGCCAGAAGGGTGGCGACCTCATCTGCATCTATGTTGCTATCGGGCAGAAATCTTCCAAGGTGGCCCAATCTGTGGGTACCTTAGAGAACCACGGAGCTATGGAACATACCATCGTGATCTCGGCCCATGCCTCTGACTCTGCCGCATTGCAGTATCTCGCCCCTTACGCCGGCTGTGCCATCGGTGAGGAGGTTATGGAACAGGGGCGTCATGCCCTGGTTATCTATGACGATCTCTCCAAACATGCCTGGGCCTATCGCCAGATCTCCCTGCTGTTGCGCCGTCCCCCAGGCCGCGAGGCTTACCCAGGAGATGTGTTCTATCTGCATAGCCGTCTTCTGGAACGCGCCGCAAAGATGGCGCCGGAACATGGCGGCGGCTCACTGACCGCCCTGCCAATCATTGAAACTCAGGCCGCAGACATATCGGCCTATATCCCCACCAATGTCATCTCCATCACCGATGGACAAATCTATCTGGAGACAGACCTTTTCAATGCTGGCATTCGGCCGGCGCTGAATGTGGGGCTCTCAGTGTCACGGGTGGGCGGTGCCGCTCAGACAAAGGCGATGAAGCAGGTAGCGGGAAAATTGCGGTTGGACCTCGCTCAGTATCGGGAGCTAGCGGCATTTTCCCAGTTCGGCGCCGCTGAATTGGATAGGGCAACCAGAGCGCAGCTTGACCGAGGGCAGCGGATTACCGAGGTTCTGAAACAGCCGCAGTACGTTCCTATGACTCTGGAAAAAGAGGTGATCATCCTTTACGCCGTAATCAACGGCTACCTCGATGACGTTACTGTTGAGAAGGTGAGAATATTTGAGGATGACTTCCTCCGCTTCATGGCAACAACCTACCCCGAAATCGGGCAGCGCATCGCCAAGGAGAAGGCGATAAGCGATGAGACCGAGGAAGGATTGAGGAAGGCAATCCTTGAGTTCAAGGAGACTCTGCCTAAGGAGTAAGCTTGGCAACAATTAGAGAGATTAGGCGCCGTATCAAGAGCGTCCAAAGCACGGCAAAGATCACCAAGGCGATGGAGAAGAAGGGCGCCCTGCCCGGGATCGGGACGTTGC
>CAZZJX010000071.1:0-6539 GCA_964654845.1 uncultured Dehalococcoidales bacterium | reverse complement strand
ATACAATATCGCCTCTGAGCGAGATCCCACTCCCATCCTGTTGAAGATATCCCTCAGATGGGCCTGTACAGTGCGTACACTTATAACGAGGGCCTCACCGATATCCTTGTTGCTCATGCCCTTCGCTGCCAGCTTGAGCACTTCCAACTCGCGTTGCGTTAGAAGCTCCTCTGGGCCGGCCACAGCAGTCTTGCCAGTCTCGGATGTAAAGCGGGCCATCAATTTGCGAGCGACTATAGGGTGAAGGACTGGCTCACCGGCGTATACTGCTCGAATAGCATGGATTAGATCATCACCGCTCACATCCTTCAGCAGATAGCCAGCAGCGCCTGCTTCCATCAGTCCAAAAATATACTCGTCATAATCATACCCGGTGAGTATGAGCACCGCAATCGAGGGTAAGAGCGCCTTGATCTGTCTAGTAGCTTCGATGCCGGTTAGTTTCGGCATGGCGACATCCATGATGACCACGTCAGGCTGAAGTTGGCTTGCCAAACGCACCGCCTCCTCGCCATCTCCAGCCTCGCCGATGACCTCGAGGTCTTGTTCCCGTTCTAGAAGCTGGCGAGTACCTTGGCGTACTACCACATGATCCTCAGCCAGCAAAATCTTGATTTCCCCCATGATCTCCCTTTTCTACACTGCATTATAGCCCGCTCTAGTACTACATTCAACCATAACACCTGCACGGAAATGCCTAGTTAAACGGCCAGCTAAACAGCTGCGCCTATTGCGTTAAAGCAAAGATTAAAATAGGCACAAATGCCGATGACATTAGATTCCCGGTAGTGTTAAATAAAGACGTAGAACGGAGGGGATGGCGAAGAGGTGATGGCTACCATAATGATAGGAAGAGAGGGGAAAGAAAATGAAACTGGGAGACAGGGTGAGAATCAGGGAATGCGACCCAATACCGGAGGTGGTAGGCCAGCACGCGGAGGTAGTAGATTTGCAGATTCAGCCGTACGAGAGATATTGTCAGTACCCCATATGGGCCAAGGTGATCTCTGGCGAACACGAAGGCAGGGTCTACGGCTTCCATGAAGGTGAAATGGAGTTACTACCTGCGGTAGGTGAGGCGCAAATCAGAAGCAGAGAACAGGAGGTAAAGGCAATGAAACCGAAAGTAATCGAACAGATGGAAGAGATCCTCAAGGGTGTCACTACCGCGGAAGAGATTGACGAGGTGGAGAGGATCATCAGCGAAGCAAAAGGGAAGGTACTGGCGGAACCAGGTATGGGCTTCTGGGAAGGGAAGACAACTTGCTGGGAGATGTTCCGTTGCCCCGAGGCGGTAAGAGATGAGTGTCCCGCTTATAAGTATCGCTCTCAGCCCTGCTGGGAGATTGAAGGGACCTACTGCAAGCTCTACGATTACGGAGCTAAAGGCGACGGCACTGACATCTGCGAACACTGCCGGGTTTACAGAAGATGGGGGCAAGACCAGCCAATCGAGATAAAGCTCTTAGGCAA
This sequence comes from uncultured Dehalococcoidales bacterium, assembly GCA_964654845.1. Taxonomy (GTDB): domain Bacteria; phylum Chloroflexota; class Dehalococcoidia; order E44-bin15; family E44-bin15; genus DAOUVR01. The sequence continues at coordinate 5,066 of CAZZJX010000071.1, read as the reverse complement.
GGGGTTCAACCCCGCCGGCAAGTAGCCCGAAAGGGGAAGCGGCTCAGAATTTTGAGACCCTGTAGAAACCAAGAGGTAAAAATAAACAGCAGGGGAAGAAGTGAGACCAATGAAACCCAAAGAACTCGAACAGGCGAAAGAGCTCCTTGAGAGAGTGGTAACTGCAGAAGAGGTTGCCGAGATTGAGCAGGTCATCGAGGAAGCAAAAGGGAAGATCCTACTGGAGCCAAGTCTGGGCTTCTGGGAAGGAAAAACACCTTGCTGGGAGATGTTCCGTTGCCCTGAGGAGATAAGAAGCGAGTGTCCAGCTTTTAAGTACCGTTCCTTGCCCTGCTGGGAGGTTGAGGGGACTTATTGCAAGCTTTACGATTACGGGGCGAAAGGAGACGGGACTGACATCTGCCAAGACTGCCGGGTTTACAAGAGATGGGGCCATGGCGAGCCAATAGAGATAAAGCTCTGCGGCAAGGGTTTCAATCCCGCCGGTAAATAACCGGGGAAGAAAGGCGACTTAGAGCAAGATCGATGCAAACTGAAAAGCAGTCAAGCACGAGGGCATGCAGTAAAGGTAGCCATCTAGCACCTTGTTGCATGCTCTTTCTAAGTGCTAGAATATATTTGAACGTGAGTACAAATTAATCGAGCTAATCGCGTTAAACAGGAGGCAATACATGGAACGGATTGAGACTGGGGCGACTATAAAAGGGCAAACTGGCGCCGGATATGCGGGGAGGATCTTCAGGGATGTTCAGGGGGTGATTGACGATACGGGGGGACAAGCGGGCGCCGTTATTCGGGTCTTACAACAAACACAAGGGCTAATTGGCTATCTCCCGGGGACGGTGCTGAAGACCATCTCTCGAGATTTAAAGATACCCCTAAGTGAGATATATGGAATAGTCAGCTTCTATCACTTCTTTACAATGGTACCCAAAGGCAGGCATGTCATCCAGGTCTGCATGGGCACCTGTTGCTATGTTAAGGGAGGTCAGCGCCTACTCGATACCTTGAAGAAAGAGTCCGGCCTTTTACCTGGAGGCATCACCCCAGACAGTAAATTCTCTCTGGAAACCGTCCGCTGCCTGGGCTGTTGTGGGCTGTCCCCGGTAATGGCTATCGGGGATCAGGTTTACAGAAGGGTGAAACCCAACGATATAAAGGATATCCTTAGTTCCTATGAATAAGGAGAGTGTGAAGTGAAGCCATTTATGTCTGTAGACGAGCTACTGAATTATAGGCAGCAGGCTCAAAGCAAGATAGCTGAGCGTGAAGAGAAGGCCCTAGTCAAGGTTCACCTTGGGACATGTGGCATCTCTTCAGGGGCGATGAAGGTTCTCGAAACCTTCAGTAACGAGATAGAGGCCCGCAAGCTATCCGATGTTGTAGTGCTCCGTGCAGCCTGCATCGGACTGTGCGGTGTGGAGCCGGTGGTCACGGTTATCACACCGGGGCAGAAAAAGGTGATTTACATCGAGGTCGCCGAGGACAGGGTACCCCGGATCGTAGAGCAGCACCTTATCGGAGGAAAAGCAGTTGAGGAATGGACTCTGGATGAGAACAGTCCCCTTATAAAGCTTCAAGAGATAAGGGTGATGCATAACCAGGACCTCGACCCGATGAGTATCGATGAGTACATTGCTAGAGATGGCTATCAAGCCCTGGGCAAGGTTTTAACCGGGATGACGCCGGATGAGGTTATTGAGGAGGTCAATAAGGCAGGTTTGCGGGGACGGGGAGGCGCGGGTTTCCCCACTGCTAGAAAGTGGGGCTTTGTCCGCAGTAGCCCTGGCGAGGAAAAATATGTAGTATGCAATGGTGACGAAGGCGACCCTGGTGCTTACATGAACCGGGCCGTCCTTGAGGGCAATCCCCATTCGATAATCGAAGGCATGGCCATCGGCGCTTATGCCATAGGAAATGTGCGCAAGGGCTATGCCTACATTCGTGCGGAATATCCTCTTGCCATCGAGACCTTAAGCCACGCTATCGCTGAAGCGCGAGAATATGGTCTTTTAGGCAAACATATCCTCGGCACTGAGTTTGAATTCTCCATTGACATATTCCCCGGAGCCGGTGCTTTTGTCTGCGGAGAGGAAACAGCTCTCCTCGGCTCTATCGCGGGAAGGAGAGGGAATCCCCGGCAAAGGCCACCCTTCCCTGCCAATAAGGGGCTCTTTGAAAAACCGACTACCCTCAATAACGTAGAGACCTGGTCAGATGTCCCACAGATTATTTGGCGGGGGGCCGATTGGTTTGCCAACGTTGGCACCGAGAGAAGCAAGGGGACAAAAACCCTGTGCCTCGTAGGTAAGGTAAATAACACTGGCCTTATCGAGGTTCCATTGGGGACACCACTGGGGCAAATTGTGTTCGACATTGGCGGTGGCATACCCGATGGCAAGAAATACAAGGCGGTGCAGATAGGTGGGCCATCGGGCGGTGTTATCCCCATTGAGCATCTGAATACCCCCGTCGACTATGAAGCGGTTACCGCACTGGGAGCCATCATGGGCTCTGGCGGACTCGTTGTTATGGATGAAGATAGCTGTATGGTGGATGTGGCTAAATACTTCCTCCAATTCACCAGGGACGAGTCTTGTGGCAAGTGCACCCCCTGCCGGGCTGGAATCCCCAAAATGCTGGAGATCCTGACCAAGATTAGCCGGGGTGAAGGGAGGATGGAGGACCTCGACATCTTGGCAGAGTTGGGAGAGATGGTTGCCTCGGCTTCGCTATGCGGTCTGGGTCAGACCTCCCCTAACCCAGTGCTAACCACCATTCGCCATTTTCGAGAAGAATATGAGGCCCATATCATCGATAAGAAGTGCCCAGCCGCTGTTTGTCAGGATCTACTTAGAGCACCCTGTCAGCATACCTGTCCCGTCGGACTTGACGTCCCTGGATATGTCAGCTTGATCAAGGAGGGCAAGTTTGCTGAAGCCTATAGCTTGATTAAGCAGCGTCTTCCTTTTCCCTTGGTAGTTGGTCGGGTGTGTAACCATCCTTGTGAGGGCAAATGTCGTCGTGGTCAGGTCGATGAACCTGTAGCGATCAGGGATTTAAAGAGATTCGCCGCAGACTATGCCTTTGAGCTGGGTCTGCAATACACGCCGGAGGTGAAGGAGAAAAAAGAGGAGAGGGTCGCAATTATCGGAGCAGGCCCAGCGGGACTGTCAGCAGCCTGGGATCTTGCCATAGAAGGATACGAGGTCACAGTGTTTGAGGCCCTGCCCGTAGCTGGAGGAATGCTGGCCGTAGGCATTCCTGAGTACCGTCTTCCCAAGGATATCCTTAAGAGCGAGGTGGAAGCGGTTGCCAGGCTTGGTGTAGATATAAGGCTGAACACACCTATTGACGATATTGAATCCCTGCTGAAAGATGGGTATAAAGCGGTGTTCGTCGCTGTCGGGGCTCATAGAGGAGATAAGATGGGGATTCCAGGTGAGGACTCAGAAGGGGTCTATGATGCCATTGACTTCCTCAGAGAGATCAATCTAGGAAAGGAAATAGAGGTAGGGAAGAAAGTAGCTGTAGTTGGTGGAGGCAACTCGGCAGTCGATGCCGCCAGGGTGGCTTTGAGGAAAGGGGCAGAGGAGGTGCATATATTCTACAGGCGAGAGAAGAAAGATATGCCAGCGATTGCCGAGGAAATAGAGGCTACTGAAGAGGAAGGAGTCCTTTTCCACTTCCTGACGGTTCCCACCAAGATCTTGGGCAAGAACGGCAAGGTTTCGGGTCTTGAATGTATCCGAATGGAGCTAAAAGAGTTCGACAGAAGTGGCAGGAGAACCCCTTACCCAATCGAAGGGTCTGAATATGCAGTAGATGTAGATGCAGTTATCGAGGCCATAGGTCAAAGGACGGATACCTCATTCATGAAGGATAACGACATCAAACTAGGCAGAGGTGGAACCATAATGGCTGACCCACGGACCCTGGCCACTGACCACAGCGGTATCTTTGCTGGAGGAGATGCGGTAACCGGTCCATGGACGGTAATCGAAGCCATCGCTGCCGGCCAGAGGGCTGCCTGTTCTATTAGAAGATACCTGCAGGGGAAGGAGCTTTCTCCATTAGTAGAGCGCGATGGCTATAAACCTATTGCTATCTCTTCGGTGTCGCCAACTGACGAGGAGACTAAAGAGAGAGCTAGGATCAGAACTACCGAGATCACCATGGCCGATAGAAAAGGCTCCTTTAAGGAAATAGTTTTACCTTACGCCACTGAGGAAGCCAGAGAAGAGGCCTCTAGATGTCTGAGATGCGACCTTGAGGTTGAATAGGAGTAAGAGATGAAAGAGATAACTCTGACAATCAACGACAAACAAGTCAAAGGGAAGGAAGGGGATACCGTTCTTGAAATCTGTCAGGCTAATGGCATCGATGTACCCACTCTCTGTCATCTTGACGGATTAAGCGACGTCGGGGCCTGCCGGATGTGCGTCGTGGAGATTGAAGGGGAAAGGAGGCCAGTTCCTTCTTGCACCTATCCCGCCAGGGACGGACTGGTGGTAAAAACCAGCACGGAGCAACTGGAGAAATATCGCCGCCAGATACTTGAGCTCCTCTTCACCGAGCGCAATCATTTCTGTATGTTCTGCGAGCAGAGCGGAGACTGTGAGCTACAGAAGCTGGCCTACCGATATCAGATGGACAATGTGCGCTACCCTTATACTTTCCCTTCTTTGCCCGTTGATACATTAAGCGATTACATGGTGATAGAGCATAACCGTTGCGTGCTCTGTGGCAGGTGCATTCGGGTATGTGGTGAGATAGCGGCAATCTACACCCTGGATTTCGGTGGACGTGGCTGGGGAGCGACTGTAGTTGCCGACTTGGAGCAGCCAGTGGGCGAATCAACCTGCACCTCCTGTGGTGCTTGCGTGCAGGCATGTCCTACAGGTGCCATTTTCAGTAGGCTAAGCACCTACAGAGGTATACCAAGCGACTGCCAGCGTATCACGACAGTTTGCCCCATTTGTGGAGTTGGCTGTGAACTGGATGTACTGGTGAAGGACAATAACATCGTGAGTATTGAGGCACCGGAGCTAACAGGTCTGAAGGGG
>CAZZJX010000070.1:4803-6541 GCA_964654845.1 uncultured Dehalococcoidales bacterium | reverse complement strand
CCCCAAAGGGGTTCCCTATGTAAGCGTCAACGGAGGCCATATTGACGATGGCTCCGCTTTTCTGGCTCATCATGGTGGGAAGCACCGCCTTGGTACAGAAGAATGTACCTTTGAGGCACACATTCATTATTAGATCCCAGTTATCCTCTGTTGTATTAATTATTGGTGCGATAATCTCTCTTGCCGCGTTGTTTACCAGGATATCTATTCGGCCGAAGGCGTCCAGAGTCTGTTTGACCATGCTTTCCACCTGGTCCCATTCGGATACATCGCAGAGGACACCTATTGCATTATGTCCCTCAGCTTTGAGGTTTTCTGTGACATCTTTGGTCCTTCTCTCATGGATATCACTTCCTAAAACACTGGCAATATCTCTGGCCAACGCACGAATGATCGCTTGCACTATCCCTGCGCCTGCTGATGCCGTTACAATACCAACTTTCCCTGATAATATCATCTTCCACCTCTGTTAAGAATGGTTTAATTTACTGCCACTATGCCAGTTAATATCATGTAGCCAGAGCCGGGTCAATCGAAAAAGCCTTCGCTTGTTCTACACCGTTAGCTGCATACCATCATAGGCAAAGCGGATGTTGTTCGATTCCAGGCCACAATAATCGTCGTAGCTCCGATTCCAGTACTCCTCCAAGTGAACAAAGAGGACCTTCTTCGCCTTTATATGTGTGGCCAGGTCCAGGGTCTGCTCAAAGGTGTAGAGGGTTGTTCTGGAGATGTGGTCGGCGGGGTAATTGAAACGATGTTTCAGGCCTGTCTCAAATATGCCCGGCTGGATAATCAGGAGGTCGGCTTGCTGAACCTCATTCCGATGCTCGGGGAAGGGTTTGATATCGCAGGGGGCATAGACCACCTTGCGTCCGGACTTTTCAAAAACGTAAACGAAGGACAACTGGGAACCACGGTCAACGGGGATGGCTGTAATCCGAACTTTTCCTATCTGGATATTGTCCCGAAAAGGCATAAGCCGGACGAAACCACTTTCCTGATAAAAATCGATCACGATGCCATATTGTGACCTGATTCCTCTTAATGATTCGCTTAGTTGTTGAGGGAGGAGTAAAAATATTTGTTTTCTTGGATAGGCGCGCCAGGTGCGAAAATCAAGTGTAATCTGCTCTATCACGCGGAACCCTTCGACATGGTCGGGGTCCAGATGAGTGAATGTAAGGTAATCGACACGGCGGATATGCGAGCGGTTCAACAGACTCGCAATCTCTGCCGGTGTGTCGATCAGCAGGTTGATGTCATGAAGGAAAGAAGAGGGGCCAGCTCTGGCATAGGGGGTGCCCTTCTCCCTGGCTTCCTGGCATACCTTACACTGGCAGAGGGGTTTGGGGATGACCATACAACCCCCGGAGCCGAGGATCGACAATCTCATATCACTTAAACACCCTGCTGGGCAAGAATGGGCTCTTGGTAATGTTGACAAGCTGGTGTTTGCAGCCCTATTTTCTACTTAAAGGGGTCCCATCGAACGGTCTGTTTCTCATAGGCAGGGGGGAAGAGTCGTAAAAACTCATCGTAGTAGTAGAGCTCTTTGAAGGTTGCAAACGGTAAGCCATAGGCTGAGTTGGGTCGTTCCTTTATCTCTTCTGGGTCGATAAATTTGGATACAAGCATATCCATAATGTCATCAGTGCCCACTCCCATGGCAAACCTGAGTTTTTCACGATTGGCGATCTTCTCAGGAAGCATATCTCTGAATGCCTCTCTCAAAATG
>CAZZJX010000070.1:0-4793 GCA_964654845.1 uncultured Dehalococcoidales bacterium | reverse complement strand
GCTGTTCCCTGTGTTCGTCACTGGTCACCTTGGGGCTTTTGAGGACCATGCGATAACCACCGAACAGCTCATCGGCCCCCTCACCCACCAGGATGCAATCGGTGTATTGTTTCGCCATTCGTGAAACATAGTAGTTGGAGATAATGCCGGATATGCAATCCTCGTCAAAACTCTCCAGATACCAAACTGCCTGAGGAACAAAATCGGAAATGTCGGAGTTGGTTATTCTATAGATGTGGTGTTCCAGCCCCAGGAAGTCGGCCATTAGGATAGCGTTTTCCAGATCCGGGCCAGGAGCGCTGTCAATAGTGCCAGTGAAGAGGTGGAGATCGGGATTATACTCCTTGGCGATAGCCGCTATAATGGAGCTATCCAGGCCACCGCTCATGGACACGCCATATACACCTGCCATTCTTTTCTTTACCGCCTCTATCACGAGTTGGCGCAAAGTGCTGGCGGTCTCTTTCAGGTCCCCCAGTTCAGGTGTATATGGGATAAAAGGGTAAAATGGTTTCAGCCCTTCCTTTATACTGTACATGTGTCCAGGGGGGAGTTCATGGACACCAAAACGAATATGGTCTATTAGTCCTTTCATTTCGGTACTGAAACAGAACAGGTTGTTATCTGACCCGTAGAAAAGGGGCCTGGCGCCGACCTGGTCCCGGGCCAAAATGGTATCACCCTCGTCGACAATGGCGCATGTATAACTTCCTTCCAGATGTGTGAAGCAATCTTTGCGATACTTTTCATAATACTGCTTAAAAAGCTCCACATCACTTTGACCTGGGGTTCTTTCAGTATATAATTCTCCGTCAAAGAGGATGAACGGAGGACTGGCAACTGCTGTGCAGTTCGTCCGTTCGGGCGTTAGATTTATTTCAATGGCGCCTAAAACTCCTCTGTTGTTCGGCAATGTTCGTATAACGGTATTGTCTGGGCCTCGGTGACGCATTAGCTTTAACATATTTGCTAATTGCTCTGCGGTCTCCTGCGGGCACTTTCCGTTCGTGGATAATATTCCTGCGATTGCTGCCACAGTTACTCTCCTTTCTTCATCGCCATGCCTAGACTACGCCTTGGCTTCATGAAATGCGTCGAGCACCTTAACGGCATGAAAACCGTCAACGCAATAGGCATCCGCTCCTATCTCGCGGGCATATTCGGCAGATACCGCCGCTCCACCAATCAGAACCTTGACCTTGTCTCTGAGACCATTCTCTTTCAGCGCTTCAATTACCTCTCCCATGTTCACCATTGTAGTGGTCAGCAAAGCGGAAAGCCCCAGGTAATCGGGTTTCTCATCTCTGACAGTCTGCACGATCTTTTCTATTGTTACATCTATACCCAGATCCTGTACCTCGTAACCCGCCCCCCTGAGCAAGATGGCGACAATATTCTTGCCGATATCATGGATATCTCCCTTAACCGTGGCTATGGCGAATTTCCCTTTGGTTTCAGCATTCGAAGCCTCGAGGAGCGGTTTTAGAATATCCATAGCTGCGCCCACAGCCTCAGCAGAGGCCAACATGTCAGGGATAAAGTATTCCTTTGTGGCAAATTTCTCCCCGACAACCTCCATCCCTGCAGTCAATCCTTGAGTGATTATTATGTCTGGAAGGATATTGTTGTCCAGCGCCGACTGCGTCAGTTCCACCACCCCGGGTGTTCCCGTTAGGTCCTCATCTATTCCTTCATCCTCCAGGGACTTTCTTCCCTGTATTACATTTTCTTTGAGTATGGCAATAATGTCTTCACTCATTGCTATCTCCCCTCTTCATATACGTTTAGCCTTGGCAGTAGGCCGGGAATCTCTTGGAATATCCTAGAAGTAGTAGCTGGATCTATGTGCTCCACAGGTTTTGCCAGAAGCTCGTTCATTCTCTCATAGGCTAGAGCGAACACATTATCGCTCTCCCCATCCCCTTCAAAGGGATAAGGGGCTGAGATTTCACCACTACGCATTACCGGGCGGATGTAGCGAATGTACATCTTCTGTGGTGTGGCGACTACTTCTCTTATCTGTTTCAGGGTCTCAGCAATCTGTGTTTCGTCGATCCGTGGCGGCCTCAGGAAGAACTTAATCATCTTGAAATGCGCGTCGTCCAGAACGGCCTGGAGTAAACAGAAAACGGAATTGCAATCGAGGAGACCGTATGCGCAGAGCAAGTACTGGGGCCCACTCAGGGTGACCACTATATCGGAGAACAACCTCTCTATCGATGCTTGCTGTCCCGGGATCTTCGTATCACATCCGCGCCCTCACCGGCACGCTCCCGTAGATTACCGGTGTTCCCTTATTTACTAACTGGCCCAAAGTTATGCCCGCCAGAACTTCGGCATTTATCTGCGCCATAATACCCACCTCTTTGATAGGAGCAGAGCTTCCAGCCTGGGGCGAGGAGGAAACTACTATGGGCAATCCTCTCCTGCATACGTCAATGAAAGTGTCAGTTGTGTCATCGACGAATTGCAGGGGACTTTTAACTAAACAGGTAATGAAGGAAATGATGGGATTATCATGAAGTTCCTCTTCACCTCCTACTATTAGCTTTGCCATATTCACCACATTGTCCATCTGTTTCAGGTTGGTTAGCCCGGTCATAAAGTGCTTGGTGGTGTTGTTCAAGGAGGCGAAGAATTTATTGACATCCTTATTATCTTCGGTAATGTCCTTGTCCTGAATATTTACAGTACGAATATAGGCATCCAGGGTGTCCAGGTGCTCACAGACATGTGCTGACTGGCAGAGATCGGCGACTGTCGCACGGCGCGGGCGAAATTCTGGCACCTGAATCTCCGTATTAGGGTCAGACTTCTTGACATAAGTTGGGAAGTCAACATCCAGCCATATATTAGTCTCTGAGCCAGAAACAAAGTACACCCTTGGCTCGTCACCCTTCATTATTAGGGTATTATCCGGGTTCCTCGCGCCCAATTTGACCGTCTTGGGTGCGCTATCGATGGCACTGGTTACAAGTTTCTCTGGGATCTTGATATGCCAGCATGGAAGGTCGCTGGGGGAAACCGTCGTAACCTCAGCGCCGTTGCTGTGGAATATATCCGCCGCTTCTTTGTTGAAACACATTAAGCCGGGATCAGTCAAGATCTCTATAGAGGCCTGGTGAATTCGTGTTACTTGCTCCTTGTTCATCCTTTCATAGGGCGTATCAATTAGGATTCCTTCTCTGACCACTTTCTCCCTCCTGGGCTAAACCCTTAGTTTATCTTGTAAGGCTATAGCATTTAGTCTAGTTTACCAAAAGGCCTTTCCTGTGAGCCCTGATGAACCCTCTACATGCGATATCTTTTCCGGTGAGCACATCGGCAACCTTGACCAGGCTTATCAATTTAGCGTCGAGGGGATCCAGGATCGCGGCGTCTAGCCCGGCATAGGCTGCCATCAGCAGAAATGCCCGGTTGACTATACCCCTATTAGGTAGGCCAAATGAAATGTTGCTAAGTCCTGCAACCGTCTTGGCGGCTGGATAACGGGACTTAATCTGCTCGATAGTCTTTAGCGTAATAATCGCTTGATTAGAATCCACAGAAATAGGAATCACCAATGGGTCGAAGAATACCTGCTCCTCCTTGACACCCAGCCTAGTCAGTTGAGTCATTATCATTTCACTGGCAGCCAGCCGCTCTTGAACAGTACCTGGTATGCCCCCCTCTCCCGTGACGAGGGCTACCAGCGACGCTTGCCTCTCTGCCGCCAAACGACCAATAACTTCTAGCCTCTCGGGCTCGGCATTGACTGAGTTGATCATTGCCGTGTCACCACGATATTTGCGCAGGGCAGCCTGTATAATATCCGGGTCATCGCTGTCAATGACAAGGGGCCTGTCGGTGGCTCCTTGTACCACCTCTATCAGCCACTCCATTGTAGCTGTGGCGTTTTCCCTGGCATCCCGGCCAACACCAGCATTTACGTCGATGAAATCGGCCCCAGCATCGGCCTGAGCTTTGGCAAGGTTCGCCAGGAATTCCTCGTCTTTGTTAGCTATAGCTTGTCCTACGGACTTGTTCGATGCATTGATTCTTTCGCCAATTACCAGCATGTTACGTCACCTTATTATTCTATTATACCTGGTATCTCATCGAGTACTTTCTGTCGCAACTCCTGGGGGAGCCGGTAGCCAGGAGCGGCGAGGATCTCTTCAACCTTGCTCTTGGCTCTAGCGGCAGTGTCCCGTTTTCCTTCGGTCTGCCATTTCTCCAGGTGCTCCCTGTCGCTCAGGGTAGGCTGGTAGTGCTCGGTGCGCATGTGTTTTCGGGTATGCCTATTATAAACAAAATGCCCTCCGGGGCCCACCTCCTTAATGAGGGCAAAAGCCAGGGTGTCCTTGTTCACCTTTATGCCTTCCACTGCACGCATCACCATTCCGAGGATCTCGTTATCCACCACATACTTCTCAAGGCTTACGCTAAGGGCGAAATCGAGTAGGCCGGCGGCATCGTGGATAAAGTTGGCCCCACCAAGGGCACAGAGCAGGTTGGATAGCGCCGACTCATAGCCGCATTGAGCATCGATGGCCTTGGCGTCGGACATACCTGCGGTGGCGTAGAACGGGAGTTTGTAAAATTGGGCCATTTGAGCGCCGGCAGTGTTGAGAAGCCCCATCTCGATGCACCCGGTGATGTACTTCAGGTCGTAGGCACCACGCCGGTCGCCGACCTTCCGGCCGGACTCAATCTCGCCTGCACTCGCGGCTGTCGCAATAGACGCCACGAGTAGCGCGACCGATGTCGCAAGAAGTGATCTCATCGAATGATCTCCCACTCCTACCTGGGAA
>CAZZJX010000069.1:0-6578 GCA_964654845.1 uncultured Dehalococcoidales bacterium | reverse complement strand
TGGGACACGAGGTAACACTCTGTGAAGCGCTCCATACCGCTGGTGGTGTGCTTATGTATGGCATCCCCGAGTTCAGGCTGCCCAAGCACATCGTTCAGACTGAGGTTGACTTCGTAAGGTCTCTGGGGGTCGAGATTCGACTTGATTCTGTGGTAGGCAAGACAATGACCGTTGACGAAATTATGGAGGATGGCTATGATGCTGTCTTTCTCGGCACCGGTGCGGGGCTACCCATGTTCCTGAATATCCCCGGTGAGAACCTTAACGGTATCTATTCGGCAAATGAATTTCTCACTCGAACCAACTTGATGAAGGCTTATCTGTTCCCTGAATACGATACCCCGATGAAGGTGGGCCGCAGGGTAGCGGTGGTGGGTGGGGGCAATGTGGCTATGGATTCAGCGAGGTGTGCCCTGAGGCTGGGTGCTGAGAAGGTCTACATCGTCTATCGCCGCTCCGAGGTAGAGCTGCCAGCGAGGCGGGAGGAGGTGGAGAACGCCCAAGAGGAGGGCATTATCTTCAAGTACCTGACCAATCCTAAGAGATTCATCGGCAATGATCAGGGCTGGGTGGTTGGTGCGGAGTGCTATGAGATGGAACTGGGAGAGCCCGATGACAGCGGGCGGCGACGGCCTATTGTCAAGGAGGGCAGCGAGTTCGTTATAGATGTCGATGTCGTGGTTATCGCTCTGGGCACCACCCCCAATCCTCTCGTGCCTACGACAACCGAAGGGCTGGAGGTTACCAGGAGGGGCACCGTGGTTGCCGATGGGGAGACGGGGAAGACGGTGAAAGACGTTGTCTGGGCGGGAGGCGATGTGGTCACCGGTTCTGCCACTGTAATCAGCGCTATGGGGGCAGGCAAAAGGGCAGCTGCCTCCATCGATGAGTATCTTAAGAGTAAATAAGAGACACATCCGATAGGATTGAAAAAAGAGAAAGCCCCACCGGGTAAAGGTGGGGCTTTTATTATGAAGGCGGTTTTACCAGAGAGAGCTTATTTGGACTTGCTACAATCCTTGACAGTCGGTGAGCAGGGATTTAGTATGACCACATTAGTTGACAGGTAAGATTCCGCTTCGAAGGGTGGGATAGCGTTTTGCTCGTCTCACTTCGGCTATCAAGAAACCAAATCAGATCAGGTGAGAATCGGCTACGGAGGTGAACACTGATGGCTGCAGGACCGCTGGATGGTATAAAGGTTGTCGAGTTTGCTACGATGGTTTCTGGCCCTTACTGCAGCAAGATGCTGGCCGACATGGGAGCTGACGTAATCAAGGTAGAGCCACCTGAAGGCGATCCGTCACGTAGGTGCGGGCCTTTCCCGACGAGCGGGCCACACCCCGAGCGCAGCGCAATGTTCCTGTACAATAACACCAGCAAGCGGGGAGTAACATTGAACCTGGATGCAGTGGAAGGTCTCGATGTGTTCAAGCGACTTCTCAGATGGGCCGATGTTCTCATCGACAACCACCCTCCTTCGTACCTGGAGAGCCTTGGGCTGGATTGGGTTGCGATGTGCAAGCTTAATACAGCGCTTATTTACACGTCCATTACCCCGTATGGCCGCACCGGTCCGCGGGCCAATGTCAAGGGTGATGAACTGACCATCATCCACGCTGGAGGCTTGGGTAATTTGATGCCAACCCGCTCAGTCGATGTGGATCGCGCTCCAGTGAAGATGGGCGGGCATCCTGTTGGCTATCATGGCGGCATCACTGCAGCCTTCGCTACCATGAGCGCTCTGCTGGGTCGAGTGAAAACGGGCTGTGGAAGAGCAATCGACATCTCGCTTCAGGAGGTGATCCTCGCCATGATACAGCCGAACGTGGCGGGCAACCGTTACCACGATAGCAGTTGGAGTCGCGTTCCCGACCGACCGCCGGCAACGGGGAGAATGAAGTCCAGGGATGGTTACATCATAGTTGGTGCCCCTGAAGACCACCATTTCAGGGCTTTAATGGAATTGATGGGCGACCCCGAATGGGGTTCGGCCCCGGAATGGAACTCCATGGCTTACCGCATAAACCGCGTGATGGACATAGCTCCGATGATGGACGAATGGATGCTACAGCAAACGAATGAGGACGTGTATCATGCGGGGGCCGAGAAGCGCATCGCCATGGGGCCGATCAACTCAGCCAAAGACGTAATGAATAGCAGGCAATACGCTGCCAGGGATTACTTCGTTGAGGTGGACCACCCCGATGTCGGCAAATACAGATACGCCGGATGGCCATACCAGATGTCGGCAACGCCGCCACGGGTGGGGAGACCAGCTCCGCTGCTGGGACAGCATAACCAGGATGTGTACTGCAACTGCCTGGGGTACTCACCAGAGGAGTTTGAGCATCTTCAGCGCACAGGTACGATATAGGTAAAAGGGGGAGAAGGATGCAAGACAACGTGCTTCCTCTGCAAGGTGTGCGAGTAGCCGATTTTTGCTGGGAGTGGATTGGTCCATACTGCTGCAAGCTTCTCGCCATGCTTGGTGCCGAGGTAATCAAGGTCGAAGGCCACAAACGAACCGACCTGACGCGGCACAGCGTTATATGGCCGCTGCCTCATGCCAACACGACAGAGGTACCGCTAAATCAGGGAATGTCGTTCAACGCCCTCAATATGAACAAGAAGAGTCTGACTCTTGACTTGACTAAGCCCGAAGGTAGGGAGCTGGCGAAGCAGGTGGCGATACTGAGCGACATTGTGGTGGACAACATGCGCGCCGGCTTCATGGAGAGAATTGGCCTTGGTTACGAAGAACTGCGGCAGAGACGTCAAGACATCATCGTAGTCTCTTGCTCCAGCAGAGGCCAGAAGGGGCCCGAAAGCGGGTACGCGGGATACGCCACCATCCACCATGCCGTAGGTGGGGGATCCTACATTACCGGCTACCCAGACGATGCTCCGTGCCACAGCATCGCCGACCCGGACCTCATGAACGGTACCACCGCTGCCTACGCCATTCTTGTTGCTCTGTATCACCGTATGCGGACGGGGGAGGGACAGTTTATCGATTACTCCCAGTGCGAGGGCGTGACTTCCTATATCGGCGATCTGCTGCTTGGCTATGAGATGAACTCGCAGATCCCTGAGCGAATGGGGAACGCCCACCTCGAGTATGCTCCTCACAACGTGTACCCCTGTTGGGGAGTAGACCGCTGGCTGGCGCTGGAGGTACATTCTGACGAGGAGTTCGCAACTCTTGCCGAGGTCATTGGTAGGCCTGAGTTAGCTAAGGACCCTCGCTTCGCCGACATGGCATCTCGCAAGAAGAATGAGTCGGAATTGGACCAAATCATTGAAGAGTGGACACGAGCGCGGGATCGCGACTGGATGGTCGACGAGTTTTGCCGGGCCGGGCTTGCCGCAGCGCCGTCACGCGACGGAAGGGACCTCTACGCAGATCCACATCTGCAGGCCCGCCATGCCTTCGTAACTATCGACCATCCTGAGATAGGTGAGCTGGAACTGGTAGGGGATCCCTGGAAGACGAGTGAGTGTGAGATTGCTCTGCAGCGCGCCCCACTGCTGGGAGAGCACAATGAATATGTGTTGCGGGAGCTCCTCGGTTTGAGCGAGGCTGATGTGGCTGACCTCCGTAGCAACGAGGTTATCATGTAGCACAAGCTAGGCGGAATGGATACTCCACCTTATTCTCATGCCGTTTCCGTTCTTCTACCACCCTCTTTTAATGAAGCCGCCAAAAACCCTTCCAACTATTGCTGAAAACGCATAGATGGCCATTATATCCCCAGCAGCCTTAAGAATGAGACTCATATAGCACCGTCAAAGTGCCGGAGCTTTGGATCTGAGATACCCATCATTTCTGGGGCCATCGCGTCATGGGTATCCGCGCACAAACAAATTGTAAAAGGTGATGCGTTAGATGGCGTTCTTAGTGAGCCCTTCGACAGGCTCAGGGTGAACGGAACAGAAGAGGGTAGCCTAGAGCATCGGCTCTAGGCTTGGTTGGAGCGGATGCTCCAACCTACCCGTAAGGCTATTGAAAGGACCTTCGAGGTCGACAGGTCGGTCCGTCTTACGGACTCCGATACTTCGTTCGGAGCCATCCTACGGCCCGCGCTCAGGGCGAATAGAGTAAATCTATCTTGGAAGCAGAGAGAAAGCTCCGCCTTCGTTCAGTGGGGCTTTTGTTGTTATGAAAGGCATTTTTCTAGTAGAATAGCGCAGATGATGGAAAAGATGACGCCGCTCAGAAGCCAGTATCTCAGGATCAAGCGCAAGTACCCTGAAGCTATCGTCTTCTTTCGCCTCGGCGACTTCTACGAGACATTCGATAAGGATGCTGAGGTTACATCCAGGGAGCTTTAGATCGTGCTCACCTCGAGGGAGATGGGCAAAGGGCAGCGTGTGCCGCTGGCGGGCATCCCTTATCATGCCCTGGACAACTATCTATCCAGGTTGATAAACAAGGGCTATAAGGTAGCCATATGCGAGCAACTGAGTGAGCCCAAAGGTAAAGGGCTGGTTGATAGAGATGTAATTCGTGTAGTGACTCCGGGGACGGTTGTTGAGCCGGGGCTGCTGGAGGGGAAGGCAAACAATTATCTTGCAGCTCTGGTTGTTGACAGGGAGCAGGCAGGCATCGCGTATGTTGACATAACAACGAGCGAGTTCCAAACCACCCAGCTTACCCGTGAAAACGTCCCGTCTGAACTGGAGCGCCTCCGCGCCTCGGAACTCATTGCTCCTCGCGGCTCCGAGCTTGATGACCTCTATCTGTCGGCGACTTTACTTGATGAACAGTGGTTTGAATTGGAGACTGCCCGCGAGATACTACTGGGGCATTTTGGCACAGCTTCTTTGGAGGGGTACGGCTGCGCTCACCTGCCCCTGGCGATAAGGGCGGCTGGCGCCATTATCCATTACCTCAGCGAGACCCAAAAAGGGACACTGGGGCAACTCACCAGGCTGGCCACATACTCTACCCAATCATTCATGACCCTTGACCCCCAGACGAGGCGCAATCTGGAGCTTTCGCAGAGTATGCGCCTTGGCACTACTGCTGGTTCGCTTCTATCCGTCATCGATCTCACTAAAACATCTATGGGCGGGAGGCTGCTCAAGAAATGGCTGGGGCAGCCGCTACTTGACATAACAGATTTAAATAGACGGCTCAATGCTGTGGCATGGTTTTATGGTAGTGCAAGGCGGCGCGCCAAGGCCGTCGCCATGCTGGGGCAGATCGCTGACCTGGAGAGAATCATCAACCGCGTGGGTAACGGTATCGCTATACCCAGGGAAATGGTCAGCCTGCGCCGCAGCCTCGAGACGGCCTCTCAGCTTAGAGAGGCGATGGAGCAACAAGAGGCCACTCCAATAGAATGGCTTTTAGAAGGCATGAAACCCTGCCAGGATGTAGTCGCTCTAATCTCACAGGCCATCGCTGAGGAGCCGCCTCAAGCCGTTGGCGAAGGGGTAATCAAGCAAGGCTTCTCGGCGGAGCTGGATGAGATAAGGTCATCGTCAAGGGATGCCAGGAAGTACCTGGCGAATCTTGAACGTCAGGAGAGGGAGAAAACTGGGATCAAGTCACTCAAGGTGAGATACAACAAAGTATTCGGCTATTTTATCGAGGTCTCTAAGTCCAATCTTTCTCAGGTGCCTGCCGAGTATATTCGTAAGCAGACGCTGGTGGGGGCGGAGCGCTTCTTTACCCCCGAACTCAAGGAATATGAGTCGCTTATCCTCAATGCCCAGGAGAGGGTCGCTGAGCTTGAGGGCAGTCTATTCCGCCAGGTCTGCCACCAGGTGGCCGCTGCCGCTGAGCGCATCCTGGAAGTGGCTTCCGCTGTGGCCCAAATAGATGTCTTCTCATCTCTTGCCGAGGCGGCGGTGCGCAACAACTATGTGAGACCGAAGCTGAACACAGACGACACCATCGTTATCCATGGCGGTCGTCATCCCGTTGTGGAGCAGATGATGGGCGATGAACCCTTTGTTCCTAATGACACCCATCTGTCCAACAAGGATGCCCAGCTTATCATCCTCACCGGCCCCAATATGTCGGGGAAGTCGACCTACCTCAGGCAGGTGGCGCTCATCGTGCTCCTGGCGCAGATTGGCAGCTTTGTCCCCGCCGACTCAGCACAGATCGGTATTGTCGACCGGATTTTTACCCGAGTAGGAGCCCAGGACGAGCTGGCTATGGGAAGGTCTACCTTTATGGTGGAGATGGAAGAGACGGCGAATATCCTCAATCATGCTACGCCCCGCTCACTGGTAATCCTCGATGAGATCGGGCGGGGGACCAGCACCTACGACGGTATATCGATCGCTCAAGCGGTGGCCGAATACATCCACAACCAGCCAAAGCTTGGGGCGAAGACCCTGTTTGCCACCCACTATCACGAGATGGTGAATATAGCGAGCTTCTTGCCCCGGGTGAAGAACTCCAATGTTGCCGTTGTCGAAGAGGGTGGCAAGGTAGTGTTCTTGCGCAAAATCATCCCCGGTGGTGCGGATAAGAGCTACGGCATTCATGTGGCTCAGCTTGCCGGGCTGCCTCGCTCGGTGATTCACCGCGCTGAGGAGGTCTTGGTGGAGCTTGAAGA
>CAZZJX010000068.1:0-6620 GCA_964654845.1 uncultured Dehalococcoidales bacterium | reverse complement strand
TGATAAGGCAATCGCCGGGCTTGTAAACCAGGGTGGTGAAGTCATGGTTTCCACACCGGGTGTCTTTGCCTACGTGAATATCGGTGGACCCGGCAGCGTCGTCGTTGAGCTTCTGAAAACACCCGCGTAAAGCGAATTCGCACAAATGACAGCACAACTTTGCCCGCTTACTCCCATTCCCAGCGCATACGCCATCATGGCAACAATAATAACCGTCCAATCTTGAGCTAGGCCATAGACAAGATATGACAGAGCGAGCAAAACAATGCCGGCAAGGTAAATTCTCTTAACACCGACCGCATCAATCAGCCACCCGAGGAAGGGGGCTGTCAAGCCGGAGATGCCCATGCCGATGCTGTTAATGATGCCTAGTTGAGTGCCAGTAGCCCCCAGCTCCCTGGTATAGACGGAAAGGTAAGGCTGTAACATCCGTATGATGAAGAAATTCACGTTTGACCGCGCCATGGTAATCTTCCAGTCGCGCGGTTGCCTGTTGAAGAAGGCAGCCCCTTTAGAAATGACAGCTAATGTTGTTTCGGCTACTCGCATTCCATTCGAACCACTCTCATCCTTCTACATAGCCAGTTTCTCTCTCCTCCAGCATTCCCAAAATCTCTTCCATAGCCTTTTGCGCCTACCCAATTTTCTCTGGCTTCTTCACGAACAGTGATGGATTAAGCTCATACAGCGGTGACCCCGCTCGGGCCACCTCAGCGAGCGAACTCAGCTTCGGACTCATTACCCCGCTGCCTTTGAGCCCGGCTATCAGGGCATCAACCCTATCCCCCAAGCCCAGCTCATTGCACGCCGTCTTTATCTGACTTGCAGTAATCCGGTAGTCTTTTGCCTGCTTCTCCAACCGCTCAACCAGTTCTGGTATTTGCTCCCAGTTTGGTTCACCCATGTCCCTGAAAAGCTCAGCCAAGGCGTGCCCTGCTTCCCAGCGTCCCGTTTTTGAGGCATCTTCTGCTAAATACCTGACAATGTTTGGCACTTCATAGAGTTCCTTCGGCTTGGTAATCAGTAACCGGTCCTCCCAGGCAGCACTTTTAAGTGTTCTCACTGGAAGAAGCAGCCTCCATTCATTGCCCAAGAGTAAAACATCCTCAGCATTGTCATTGGCTATTTTATCTACTTCCTGATAGGATATTCTGCCTCTCTTAGAGGCGCGGGCTAAGACTCGCGCCAAACGATTTGTAAGCTCTCCATGACTTAACAGTCCGCTTAAAGCCTTTTCCAGCCTATTCATGTGATTCCCATTTCTTTTTACCTGGTGCTGACCGAAGCCTTTACCGTCTTCAGCAGCCGCAGATACCCCTTAAAGAAAAACTCTTCTTCAGATTCGGTGAACCCCTGACTGTGGAGCATTTCCTTTATATTGAGCTTGAGGAATTCTACCGCTAGCTGGCACTCCCCATGGGCAAATGCCCAGCGAAGGGGAAACCATATTTTCGCCAGGTTGAACTCACTATAGTCCAGGATGTAGAAGACTCCTCCCGGCTTCAAAGCCTGGAGAGCACCGTGGATAATCTGCAGCTTCTGGTCATCCTCAAACCCGTGCAAGACAAAGGAGATGAACACCTTGTCAAACTCATCTTGGTATGGCAGCGATAGCTCTATCTGCTGCTTCTCAAAAGTGACATTAGGATACTTACGACAGCGCTTCCGGGCTCGGCTTAACATCTCGTCACTGATGTCTAAGCCTACAATCTTACCCTGAGGACCTATCTTTTGAGCCATAAGACAATCGTTCCTACCTGTTCCCGAGCCGAGGTCGAGTATTGATTGACCGGGCTTAATGCCCATCTTTTCAATAACGCCTTTAATGAGGTGGGAATATCGCCCTAGTGAAAGTAGGCTCAGGAGGAGGTCGTAGTAGCGGGCTCCCATAGGTCCAATCTCTACTTTAGATCTTGCTGATGGCAAACGTACCTTCAGTTGAGCATCACTGAATACTCGTTAGCGTACTCACCATTATTACCTCGCTCGAACATCTCTCCCCCTCTTTGTCTTTGCCGGCGCCAGTTTTCACTGGCAGCCATGCCAGCCGAGGCTCTCTGGCTCCACTCTTTCTTATTCCTGAGACTCGACTTCATCCGAAAGCAAGCCTGCCAATCGGTCCAGAGTGACTGTGTAGGGTTCCAGCGGAATGCCCATCCAGTCAGAAAACTCCAGCAGTTCCTCAGGATTGCTCTGGACAATCTGGTCATAATAACCTACGGCGTCCAGCATGATTGCCCCACCGGTGTGCTTGGGGAAATTCTCATTGGCCAGGCCTTTGTCCCAACCCTGGTACACATAGTGGCGGTATTTCATCCACCCCGGGGTAAGCCAGTAGATATCTCTGCCCTGGCTTATCCGTTCACGCTCCTCCTTGCCGGCCAACATGTCAACACAGTGAGTGGCTTTGACTCTGGAAATCCTTAACCCGGGCCCCTCCTGCTCTTCAATTATCGTGTCTATCTTCCGATAGAGGTCATCGGTATTTACATAGCAGAACTTCCCGCCATAGACCACGATTACTTTGGAAGCGAACTTCTTGGCGTTGGCTATCTGTCTTATTAACTGACTCTCAAGTTCACGCGGGATCTCGTGGCGTCCAGGCTTGGTATACAGAATCTTTGCGGCATCCAGGAAGCCACTGTCCTTAAGGCGGTTCAACTCCATATTGACTGTACCGCAGGCGACAATGGCGTAGTCTCGAAAGGAAACGCTCTTTTCCATATATTATATTCACCTCAATAGACTTTTTACCCTATCGCGGCCTTAGTTACGGCTTCAGTACGATATGCTTTCTGCCCTCTTCTTTATCTCTTTCCTCTGCTATTCTGTCCATGTTGTTATGGATGGCTTCAATCGCAGTAGCTATGGAACTTGTTTTCACCAGTATGCAGACAAATTTTTCAAGTAACCTCGGAAGATTGGGCCCAAATTTCTTGCCCACAATAACGTCCATCCCTTTCAGAACTGAAGAGGTAGCCCTGGCTTTCTCCGGGTCACCATGTTTTATTGTTTCATCCCCTGTGAAGCGCACATTCCCTCTCTTTTCGACGAGTTGTTCTTTGCCATTGGAGAACTCGTAAACGTGGAAGTATTTGGCCATACCTACATGGTCATTGTTGAAATTCTTACCGTCATCTGTACCAAAAGCTACCAAAAGTTTCATGCTCTACCTCATTTTAGATGGTAGTCTTTCTCCCCAGCGTATACGGGTACCTCAAGCCAGTTCTCCATAGGGATAAGGGGACAGGTATAGTCCTCACTGTAGGCACACCAGGGATTGTAGGCCTGATTCAAATCCAGAATCCATTTCCCGTCGGGAGTGCGATTTCTGTCTGGCTCGAGGTCGAGATAGCGACCGGTCCCGTGGGTCTCTTTACCAGAAGTCACATCCTTGAAGGGCACAAACAGAGTATCCTCCTGAGAGCTCCTCCTGTAGGCCTGGAGATTCTGTTCCTTTCCGGCTATTCTGAATTGAAACTCGCCCCAGCGAAGGAAGTCTTGTAGGTTGCCTTTGGTGTAGGCCATGCTCACGACCTGCTTTTCAACATGCTCATGAAGCTCGAGTTCGAATCTGTAACCCTGGTCGGGGGGGTAATACTCCAAACCCCTGAACCGAGGCCTATCTTGGGGTGGAATTGGTGATTCCCAATGCTGGGCAAAGAAAGCGTCCTTCGTCTCGCGTGTTCTCCCTAGATTCGATTCCCATTCCGAAGTCTCCATAACATTCTCACCATCCTTGGTCTTTCCCGGAAGTGCGTTTCACGTCCTTTCTTTCAGCTTCTCGATTCTAGCCAGGATACTCTCCACGTTTCGGGATAGTGTGTGCACCTGTTCTCTCAAGTCTTGCGGGGAAGACCTGACTCTCAATCGAGACAAAGTAGGCGGGTGGAGTAGGTGACTATGAGATGGCATTTCCCTTCCCACAATCTCGCTTATCCTGTAACCTGACCCCGGATCTTGCTTGCAGCCAAAAGGTGAAGCTTTTCCCTCAGCTACTGCTCTGGCAAATTGACCACAGGTCCCAAATCCGCAGAACCCACAATTCATCTTGGGCAGGACTTCATAGATTTCCTTCGTTTTTTCCTTACTACTAAGTACCATCTTACCCCCGTATCACCCTGACACACCCTTCAGTTGGTCTTTCCTTATACCACCGGAAAGGCACTGGGCGTCAGCGGAGCCTGCTTATTAGCCTCGCCACACCACCCCCCAAGGGATCCATTCCAACGGCGGGCGAGTAAGGGGTCTCAAGTGTGGCCAGTCTGTGTAACGGCACTTTTTCAGATATGGCGAGGGACATTTCGTTGAGTACACCCCTTATCATCTCCTCTGAGATAATCTGCGCCCCAACCAGAGTCTGAGCTTTGCGGTCAGCGATGAGCTTGCAGTGGATGGTCTTGCCACCGTAACGTGGTCGTGTCGTAGGAGTACTTATTACCGTTGAGACGACATCCAAGCCCTTCTCTCGGGCAAGCTTCTCAGTGAAACCCACAGTACCTATCTGGTGACCAAAGACTTCGATGACAAAGGTCATGAGGGTACCTTCATACGTGGTGGCATTCTCCAGAACCAGGTTTCTGGCAGCCACGTCACCAGTCCTACCGGCGGTAGTGACCATCAGGCGTCGGGTCTTTGAGCCAATAATCACATCCCAGTTCTCTATGCAATCACCAGCGGCGTAGATGTCGGGGTCACTGGTTTGCAGGTATTGGTTCACCAATATCCCCCCGGTCTCCCCTATCTCAATTCCCGCTTTCCGGGCTAACTCCACGTTGGGTTTGGCTCCAGTGGTCACGAGGACGAGGTCTACTTCCAATTCTCGGTCAGGAAGAATGACCCGTTTCTTTCCAGACTCACTTCTTATACTGCTGATACTGGCGGACAGAATGAGCTCCACCCCCTCCCTCTGCATCACCTCTTCAACCTTCTCCGCCATATCCTTATCTAAGGCGGCTGGTAAGATATTCTCCAGCACGTCCAAGAGATAAACCTTATGATAGCCCCTTGCCATAAGAGCCAGGGCCATCTCTATTCCGATAGCTCCTGCTCCAAGAACGGCAGCACTGGTGTGCCTGGGGATGACCTTGTCCAGGGCTTTGCCATCAGCGATATTGGTGCTGACAGTGAATTCGTTTTCCCCGTCCAGACCGGGTATCGGAGGGATGGAGGGGACAGCTCCAGGGCTCAGAATGAGCTTATCGTAGGGATAGCTCTGGTCCCCGGCAACGATGCGCTTTTCTTTCCTCAGAATATCAGTGACTTCGGTGTTCAAATGAACGGCTACGTTTCTCTCTTCAAAAAACTCGCCTGGGTAGAATATGTCATCCCAGTCGACAAGCCCTTTGAGCACAAATGGTGGCTCACAGGGTGCATAGCCGATTTCGCTCTGTGTACTGAAAAGGTCTATCTGGGCTTGCTTGTCTAAATGTCGAATGCGTCCCGCCGCACTCCTGCCACCAGCACCACCACCAATAATACAGACCCTCATATTGGCCCTCCAAAACTTTATATTCGCCGTTCGATCATTCTTCCAGGTGAACGTGCTCACCCACAATCGGGTTGCCACATACCGGGCAACTGGCTACCAGCAGTGTCTGACACTGAGGGCATGTGCCCGGCTCCTTCTGTTGATAGAAACATTCCGGACAAACATACTTGACATACTCCATCACATCACCTTCAGACTCCTTCGGTTTCAGTTCTAGATGCTATTGTACCAACGCTCACGCCAGGTTCTCAGGTATTCATCCCCGGGATATGCCCTCGCCACGTCCTCTTCCCGGAAGCTGTATCTGTATTCGTGACAGTAATCCGTCAGGAGCTTATATGCCTGGTTGAGTTTTTTCATTACTTCGACGTCACCGGAACCGCTGCCAGTATCCGGATGGTGCTGCTTGGCTAACCGCCGATAAGCATTCCTTATCTGTTGCATGGAAGCCTCCTTGCCCAGACCAAGGAGCCTTCGAGCTTCGTCTATGGCCTCAAAATCCGCCATTTTCCTCAAACCTTCCGTATGTCTTTCTCCTGGCGACCGATTAACTAAAGCAACGCCTAAACTACGTAATTCCTTTGAGCACAAGATAGCTCACAGGGTGCGTAGCCAATTTCAGCCCGGGTACTGAAGATATCTAGCCGGGCCTTTTTATCCAACTGTCTAATCCGTCCCGAAGCACTCCTACTTTGGTGCCGGCCCCAACAATGCAGAGGCCCTCAAGTTCAGCTACCTCCTTCTAGTTCTATCAACGTCTGAGATAGCCTATTGTTGGCTTTATCCAACTCTTGTGCTGCCTGTAATGCACTAGTGTAGATCGGGTTGCCCTCTGGATTTTCAACCTTCTCCGTCCACTTTCTGAGTTTTTCGTTATGCTTTCTATTATGCTCGGTCCATGAGGCCAAAAGTACTTTGAGCCTTCCGGTTTCATCAGACGGAAACTTCTTGAGAATATCTTCAACCATCGTGCGAATCGTCCGTTCAGGAACGGCGCCGAGGATTTCGTCAACGTTCTGCCCGTCAACGAAATACTTCTGCATGGGTATACTCATAATCTGGTATTTCATTGCCGTCTGCTGGTTTTCATCCACATTAATCATGCAGAATTTAAATCTGCCTTCATACT
>CAZZJX010000067.1:5351-6671 GCA_964654845.1 uncultured Dehalococcoidales bacterium | reverse complement strand
CCCCAAGCAGAATCTTCAGGGACGTCTTCCGCTGGGAGCATGTAAACAACCTCGGGTTGTATCAGGCCTTGCATCGCTCAAGCAGCTTGTCCCACTGCCTATCCACTATCTCCTGCAAGGCATCGACTATGTGCGTGTTTTCTGGGGTGAGCAAATGTCGGAATCTTCCTTGGGATTGGAGCCAATCAGTAATCGGCTTCTTTGGGGAAGGACGATGATTTAGCTTCCACTCTCCATTGATCACCTCGTAAAGGGGCCAGATGCAGGTCTCGGCAGCCAGCCTTGTAATGGAAATGGTCTCTTCTTGGGGATAGCGCCACCCCCTCTGGCAGGGAACGAGCACATTGATAAAGGAAGGGCCGTCGGCAGAAATAGCCTTTTGTGCCTTGGTCATAAGGTCGCGCCAGGCGTGAGGTGCTGCCTGGGCCACATAGGGGATATTGTGGGCGACGATTATTGCCGTAAGATCCTTCCGATTCTCTCTTTTGCCGGGAATTGCATCTCCAACCGGTGAGGTAGTGGTCCATGCTCCCAGAGGTGTGGCACTGGAGCGCTGGATGCCAGTGTTCATATAGGCCTCGTTATTGAGGCAAACATAAAGGAACTTGTGTCCCCGCTCAAGCGCTCCGCTGAGGAATTGGAGCCCAATATCATAGGTGGCGCCATCGCCGGCAAAGACGACAAATTTAATACCCTTATCCTCTATCTTGCCCTGTTTAACTAGGGAGCGACACATGGTCTCCACGCCGGATATGGTGGAGGCGACATTCTCAAAGGCATTGTGGATCCACGGCACACGCCATGAAGTATATGGGTAAGGTGAGGTTGCTACCTCAAGGCATCCGGTAGGTGAAGCGACCACCACTGGCTGCCCTACGGCATGGAGCACCTGGCGCACCACGATAGACTCAGCACAGCCAGCGCATAGCCGGTGGCCCGGGGCAAGTAAATCTTGCTCTGCAGATAACTCCTTCAGGTTTAATGCCATAACATTCTCCTCTTATTCTCTTAGCCCAAGATATCTAAGTGGTGGTCCGGTGAGCCCTTTGCTGTCGATCTCGATGAGGTCTCTATAGATTTGATGAATTCGTTCTGGCACCGTATCACGTCCCCCAAGACCGTAGGCATAATTAACTACCTTTGGGTTAAAGCTATGGGTGAAGAGTGCAGTTACCACCTCGAAGAAAAGGGGACCGCATTGAGCGCCAAATGAAAGGGAGCGATCAAGTACGGCGATGGCCTTTTTATCGCCCAGAGCCTTGGCCAGTATTGTCGCCGGAAAAGGCCTGAAGCATCGGAGCTTCAGCAACCCTGCTTTGA
>CAZZJX010000067.1:0-5341 GCA_964654845.1 uncultured Dehalococcoidales bacterium | reverse complement strand
GCCAAGGGCGACGGTGGCAAACTCAGCATCTTCAAGACGGTACCCTTCCATTAGCCCGTAGTAGCGCCCTGTGAGTGTGCCGTACTCTTCCCCAATCTGAGGAATAATCTCTAGCGCTTTCTCCATCGCCGCTGCCTGTTGGCGCTTGTGTTCGAAGAAATAGTCTGTGAGGTCCATAGGGCCATAGGTCACAGGGTGATCCACATCTAGAAGAGGGTGCTCTGGCTTATAAACGCCAACAAACTCTCTTACCATATCATCGGGTAGCAGGTCCAGCCTCTCAAGGCCATGGCCCAAGATAAAGCCATCTAGAGCATGAAGCGTGGGGAGCATGACATCAGGGTGCTCGGCGATACGCAATGCTTGAATGGCATTATCATAAGCCTCCTGAACGGTCTCATCATAAAGCTGAATCCATCCGGCATCGCGAGCGCCCATGGAATCGGAATGGTCGCAATGGATATTCAACGGGGCGGAAAGGGAGCGGTTAACTAGGTGCATCACGATGGGAAGGCGGGTTCCAGAAGCAACCCAGAGCACCTCCCACATGAAGGCCAATCCAGCTCCGGCAGTGGCCGTTTGGACACGGCCTCCGGCAGCGCAGGCACCGATGCAGGCGCTCATCGCTGCATGCTCGCTCTCCACCGGGATAAATTCAGTATCCACCTCTCCATTAGCCACAAACTCGCTGAAGCGCATTACGATCTCCGTTTGCGGGGTAATGGGATAGGCGGCAACAACATCGGGATTCATCTGACGTATCGCCTCAGCCACCGCCCTGTCACCATCGAGGGCAACAGGCTTACCCTTCACCTTCCCTAATACCATCTGCTACACTCCTTCCTTAGCCGAAGCTTCCTCGACCATACTGATTGCTTTCCTGGGGCACTCATGGGCACAAATACCACACCCCTTGCAATGGGAAAGGTCGATGCCGGTGACTTTTCCCTCTATCACCTGAATAGAGCTGTCTGGGCAATAGACCCAGCAGATCATGCAGTGGGTGCACCTGTCCATATCAATAATAGGACGATGAGAACGCCAGCTACCAGTTTCATATTCTTCAGCGTTGCCGGCATCAGTGATTAACCCCCCTTTGTGGGGGATCTCCCTCCATGTTTTTAGAACCAAGTTTCTATCCCTCCCTTACCTCTGAATAGGCTCGATCAAAGGCTTCAATATTAGCCTTAGCAACTTCTTTACTTACCCTAGTGTCGAAGCGATTTTTAATCTCGACGCGCACTACATCTCTATTTACCACCTCAAGAGCCCTGAGCAGGGCGCCGATCATAGGAGTATTGGTGATATTCCGCTTAATGGTATCCAATGCAATGCGGGTAGCATTAATAGTAAATACCCTCCCCTTATCAAACCCCAGCTCCCTTCGTAGCTCATTGGGGGAGAGGGGAGTATTGACCAAGAGCAAACCTCCATCATCGAGGCCATCGGCAAAGTCGACGACCCCAAGCAATGTAGGGTCAAGCACCACAACAGCATCTGGCTCTGTAATCTGGTTATGCTGCCTAATTGGGGAGGAGCTTATCCTGGTGTAGGCTCGAATCGGTGCCCCCATGCGCTCAGGGCCGTAGTCCGGAAATGCCTGAAAATACTTACCCTCATGGAGCGCTGCTTCTGCGAGAAGCTCACTGGCAGTCACCGCTCCTTGGCCTCCTCGACCATGCCACCGAATCTCAACGAGATCGCTCATTTGACACCCTTCTAGCCACTATAACGGACAACGATTTGCGCCCCTGGAGGGAGTCGAACCCTCGCCCCCAGCTCCGGAGGCTGGTGCTCTATCCTCTGAGCTACAGGGGCAGGTGGGTCAAGCTCAAATTATAGTCCATTACTGTTTATCTGACAAGCATGGTACTAACTCTTCGCACGTGTCCTCTTGAGGAATGGCTTCAGCATCGTCGGTGTCAGGAGGGTTGTAACAATGCTGACGGCAACGGCAGCACCAAATAGGTCTCTGTTTATAGCACCAGCTAGAAATCCGGCGCCAGCGATTATTAGACCCACCTCACCCCGAGGCACCATGCCTATCCCTACTATCATAGCGCGGCTGTTGCTAAGTTTTCCAACGAACTTGGCTGGTATGGCGCTGCCTACCACTTTACCTATGATGGCCAGAACTATGAGGACCACCGCTAGAATAGCAGCCATTGGTGTTGCTAGCAGCCTCACGTCGACCTGCATCCCGAGGTAGGCGAAAAAGAAAGGTGCCAGGAAAAGCATTATTGGCCTTGCTTTCTCTGCTATCTCCCCTTTCTCGGCAGTAGCGGCGAACATTAGCCCGGCTACGTACGCACCGACAACTGGGTGTAGGTCAACCAATGTAACCAGATAGGCGATGGTAAAACCTATCAGAATGGCAACGATGGGCATGGTTCCTGATCTCTTGAAGGGATTCAGGAGTATTTTCGATATGTATTTGCTAAACCTGACTCCGATTATGAGCAAGGCGAACCAGACGGCAAAACCGATGGCAAACACTTTTATTGTTTGAAGAACATTTATCGCACCACCTGTTCGTGCCATGAAGATAACTGCGGATAGGATAACTATGCCGATTATATCATCGACTACCGCGCCGACCAGTATGGTTGTCCCTTCTGGTGTCAGCAGCCGGCCCATATCCATGAGTATTCGCACAGTAATCCCGATGCTGGTCGCCGTCAAGGTCGCTCCAATGAACAGCCATCCCGTCATTCCCACGTCGGGAGCAAGCAGCATAGTAGCCAGGAAGCCGAAAGCGAATGGCAAGACAAGTCCACCGAAAGCTACGGTAGATCCGGCAAGTCCATATCTGAGAAAAGACCTGACATCGGTTTCCACGCCAGCGACGAAAAGCAGCACCACAACGGCTATCTCCGATATGATCTCCATGACGTGAAATTCGCCCTCAAGCCCAAATGGATTAGGAATGGTGGCGAAGTTTAAGATTATGGGGTCTCCGATTAAACCACCTAGGGCGAAGGGTGAGATAATAATACCAGCCAGCAATTCCCCCAGGACTGCTGGCTGCTTTAGATAGCGTTCTGCTACCTCTCCACCAAGCCTGGCGGCCAATAGAATCAGAGCAAAGCTCAGTATGAACTTGAAATATATCTCAAGTCCCATCGTCTATTCTCTACTTAGATAGTCAATCGATTTGGTGATTATGCCAAAGTAATTTATCTCCCCGATTAACTTCCCATCTTTGTCGGTAATGGGCACTTCGTAGAACCCCTCATCAAGCATGACATTGATCGCCTTCTCTATTCCATCGTCCGCCTTCACACTGATAGGATGAGTCATTATGTCTTCGGCATATCTTGAAGTTAGGAGGTGCAGAACCTCTGGTCCCTCAAAGAAGGGCTGTCTAGTGGCTCCGTATTCACGCACCTCTATTACCTTCAGCAATTCCTTGGGGCTTATAACGCCTCTGAGTACGTTATGCTCATCTACCACGCAGGCAAGCATAGTCTCCTTGTCCTCTGCTATCTTCTCGATCGCTTCATATATACGGTCTTTCTGACCGACCTTCACACACTTGTTTGTCGCCAGTTCCTTGACTGTTTTCTTCATTTCGCCCCCTTTGTAGTCACCTAGGTTTAGCCTTCAACCTGCTTGCCCCCCATGCGGAAGAGGAAATACACGCTGGTAACGTGTACGCTTAACAAGAGTGGAGCATACATAATCATTGCAGTCAGTGTCTTGCGTTTAGTTTGGAAGATGAGGTCAGCGATAACGATGAGACTCATCACCGCGACGACAATGGCAGTGGTGAATTGGCTCTGAGAGGCCGCGGCAAAGATCGAGGCGCTTGCGTAGAAAAGGTCGTACGAATCTCAATGAGATCGCTCATCTAATATCCTTCTAGCCATCGCGGCGGAGAACAGATTTGCGCCCCTGGAGGGAGTCGAACTCTCGCCCCCAGTTCCCAAGGCTGGTACTCTATGCTCTGAGATACAGGGGCAACAATTCAAGCTATGAGCATAACCCATTTCTGCTTTGCAGCATAGTTTACGCCATGATTTTTGGAGAAAAAACGTACTGGGTCGTTGTTTTCAGCATCTTCCTTAACAGAGCCAATTGTGGTCTGTATATCCTAATCCTACCCTGCTCACAAGTGACAGGCATATTGAGCACTTTTGACGTAACCTTCTCCTCTATCTCTCCTTGACATATTAGTGCTGCCTCAGCTTGATTTCCCTCCAGTTCTATAATCATAGGTAGCAATAATGCTTCTTGCTCATCAGTATCTATCATGCTTGAAAGGTACTTAAGCTCTCTCCTTTTGAAGAAATGGGTGCTGCCATCGCTACACATCACATGAGGGTATTCCTCACATAATAAATCGGATAGCGATTTCTGATTACGCGGTAGCCCAGCATTCACCAACCTGAGCTCGCTTCTCAGATATTGTTGAAGCATCTTTTCGTAAGGCAATTCGTTAGACATATCCGGCTACCTTCGCGCAACTAGTATCTTCACCCGTTTCAGCCGTCCTTTCTCCTCCCTATCCCTTTCCTCAAACTTCATATTCAAGTAGCTTATCGTCACTTGCAGCGCGGGGATTATCAGATACTCCAAGGCGTTGGTTATTCTCTTCGTCCTATTTATTTCCATTCCCAATAATTCCAAGCCCCTCTGAAGCTCGGCCAGTTCGATAATAGATTCAAGGCACTTTTCAAATAGTTGGGCTGCATGGTCCAACCATGAGGAGGTATCAACCAAATCGTATCCTCTCATTGACTTTTCATTGCCCATCAGCTCAACAGAGGGAATTCTCACGCCGGCTATGTTTCTTAAGCCAACGGTGAGTTTCAAATCAGCCTCGGTTGCTATAAGTTCCTTTTCCAGCGCTATGTACCCATGATACCCAGTGGCAATTGATAATGCCTTGTAAGCCTGAGATAGCTCATCAAACAGTTTCCTTCTAGCTTGCACCGTCTCTCTGGCTGCCTGCAAGAATTCCATAGTTAGTATCGAGAGTCTATCCTTCACTATCTTTTGCACCCTCTGGGCTAACGAAATCCTGCGCTTTAGTTTTACCAGCTCAGTTTTTGTCGGTCTTACTTTGATTAATTGTTGTGGCATTTATAGAGATTACTCCGCTTCGCTCGCAGGGGCCTTGGAATACTTTGGATGATATTTTTTGATGAGTTCCTCACTAATTAGTTTCAGGTCTTCTTCAGGCATTGCCGAAAATAGCTTCCACCCTATATCCAAGGTATCTTCTACCTTTCTTTTTTCGAACTCGCCTTGAGCTATGAAGTTAGTCTCAACTTCATCTGCGTTAGCTAAATATATTTTATCCCTTTCACCTAATGCCTCAGCGCCTATGATGGTCGAT
>CAZZJX010000066.1:0-6681 GCA_964654845.1 uncultured Dehalococcoidales bacterium | reverse complement strand
TAATATAGTGGTCGATATTCTCCGGGTTAATATGCCCGCAGTTTCTAAGGATAATGCGATGTTGTCCCTCGTAGAATTTTATATCTGAGTAGAGCGGTATGCCTTGTCCAGTAACAGGGTCTCGGAAGAAGAGGCGCTCGACTGGCTTGCCATCCCTGAGATGGGAACTTACAATCTCGGAGGCATCCTCAGCACTGACGTGGGTATAGAAGATGCCGCCGGGTTCAACAACCACATTAGGTCCCTGCTCGCAGAAGCCATGACAGCCAGTGAAGTCCACGGTAACATCTGCCACGCCTTGCCGAGCTACCTCAGCCTTGAGCGCATCGTATACTGCATCAGACCCAGCTGATAAACAGCCTGTCCCCTGACAAACAAAAACGGTACGCTGATTCTGCATGCTAAACCCCTTCCTTTCTCTTCCCGAAGAGTTGAGCAACTTTTTTGGGGTTCATATTGCCATGCGTGTCCTTTCCAATCACTATATTGGGTGCCAGGGCACAAACACCGATACAGGCGACGGTATCCAGGGTGTATTCCAGATCGGGACTAGTCTCACCTTCTTCGAGGCCGAGCTGCTGCTTTACCAATTTAAGTATGGTCTTTCCGCCACGTACATGGCATGCGGTGCCTCGGCATACCCGGACAATCTTTTTCCCGCGGGGGGTAGTGTAGAGCTGTTCATAGAAGGTGATCACCCCCTGTACCTGTGTTGGGAAAAGGCCTGTCCCTCTGGCTATGAGCTCTATTGCCTGGGGGGGAATATATCCGCATTCCTGCTGGATATCCTGAAGCAAGGGGATTAAGGGCCACCTCTGATATCGGTAGCTCTCTATGATTTCGACTATCCGTGTCATGTCGGGTTCAGGCATTTTCTGAAGATTACCCATGAGGTTGAATCCTTTTCAGCCTTACGGCACATGCTTTGAGTGCTGGGGTCTTTGCCCGGGGATCAAGAACGATGTCAAATAGTTGATTGACAGGTGCCAGCGGGAAGCAAACGGGCATGAAAAGCACCCCTTCAGGTAGCGCATCGGTGATTTTGGCTACTGCCGTTACCTCACCTGCGGGCGATATGACCCTGACCTGGTCACCCTCGCTTATCCCGAACCGCTTAGCATCAGACTCGCCAAGCTCCACAAAGGCCTCTGGCGAGAACTCTCTCAGGCGTGGGGACCTGGAGCTTCTGGAGCCGTTACCGGCATGGTAGAGGATGCTCCCGGTTAGCAGGGTGAGATTATAACTGTCTTGTAATGTCTCCGTTGGCGGCTCATATTGCACCGGGGAGAAGCGGCCGAACCCGCTGGGGAACTGGCCCTTATGCAGGCGCCTTGCTTTAAGCGGGTCACGGTCCAGCTCAGCCCGGGATATAACCTTGGGCTCTCTTTCCTCTGTGACCTGATACAGCGGAACGAGTTCCCGCATTTCATCCATGACCTGCTGGAGCGAGGAATAAGGCATCGGATAGCCCATTTTATTGGCTAGCCTGAGGATTATTTCACCGTCTGGTAAGCTGTCACCAAGTGGCTGGATAACCCTGCGCACCTGTTGTACCCTTCCCTCGAAATTGGTGAAGGTGCCTTCCTTTTCGGCGAAGCTAACAGCAGGTAGGACTACCTTCGCCAGTTTGGCTGTCTCGGTAAGGAACATGTCCTGAACCACTAGGATATCAAGGGATTCTAGCGATTCCCTTATCAGTGCCGGGTTGGGGAAGCTCAAGAGTGGATTCTCTCCCATGATATACATACCCTTGAGCTTTCCCTCTCTTGCGCGGTCCATCATTTCTATGGCGGTTAGTCCGGTATCAGCAGGCGGTTCGGTTCCCCAGCGATCTGCGAACACCTTCCTTGATTGCTTATCCTCCACCGGCTGGTAGCCTGGGAGCAGATCAGGCAAAGCACCCATGTCACATGCGCCTTGCCCGTTGCAATCCCTTTGTAGCGCAAAAATACCTCCACTGAGCCTAATGTTCCCGGTCAGCATGGCCAGATTAGCAAGCGCTGTTACGCTATCGGATCCAGTTATATGCTGGGTGATCCCATTGCCATAGATAATCGAAGCAAAGTTCGCTCTGGCGAATAGCCGTGCTGCATTACTCACCTCTTCATAGGGAACACCGGTGACCTCCTCCACGTACTCAGGCGTATATTTAGCTAGAGCATTGCTGAGAGCTTCAAAGTTATCTGTTCTTCTGGTAACAAACTCTTCATCTAAAAGGCCCTCATCGATAATAACCCTTGCCATACCATTTATGAGAGCTATATCTGTACCGATATGGGGTCTTAGCCAGAGTTTGGCAAACGAAGCAAGTCTTGTTTGTTGTGGGTCAACCAGTATTAACCTGGCGCCTTTATATTTGACTGCTCGCTTCAATGCATAGCTAACAATAGGGGCAGATGAGGCAGGGTTAGCCCCGATAACCATGAGCACCTGTGATTCTTCAATGGCATCAATATGGTTTGTGGTGCCTGGAAAGCCAACGGCCGATCCCAGACCGATAATATTTGCTGTGCTATACATACGGCTGCCGTTGTCGATGTTGTTGGTGCCCAACACACTGCGAGCCAACCGCTGTAACAGGTAATTTTCCTCGTTAGTGCACTTGGAGGAACCTAGAAAAGCTAGGCTACTGGGGCCATGATTCTGCTTTATCCGGATTAGTTCGGCGGCTACCAGTTCCAACGCATGTTCCCAGGATATCGCCTCAAAGTCTCCGTTTACCTTTACCAGGGGGCTGGTTAGTCTTTCGGGGCTATGCACGAAATCGTAGCCATAGCTTCCCCTGACACAGAGCGTGCCATGGTTGACCGCACTCTGGTTAGCCGGTATCGATCTTAATATTAGGTTGTCTTTAACCTCAAGATCGATGCTGCACCCACAGCCGCAAAGCGGACAGATAGTTGATACTGTTTTCGACGCTGTACCGCTGTATCTCCGCTTCTTCTCCATTAGCGCGCCGGTGGGACAAATTGCAACACAGGTGCCGCAGAAGGTACACTCTGATTTTTCCAGTGAAACATCTTGCAGTGTCGCTGGCTTTGATGCAAACCCACGGTTCATGTAGTCGATAGCGCCCTCGACAACTAGTTCGTGATCCGCCCGGATGCACTTAGCGCACAGGATACATTTGCTCAGGTCTCTCTCGATGAAAGGGTTAACCTCTTCAATTATGGCTGGCTGGGGTATCTTACAGAGATCCACCAGCCCGATTCCCAAATCTGAAGCGATCCTGCGTAGCTCGCAGCGGTTACCCTTATCGCACACCAGGCAGGAGTCGGGATGGCTTGCCAGTATAAGTTTGATAATAGTCTTGCGGCGTTCCTCAACCTTGGGTGACTTGGTGTTGATTACCATTCCCGGGTTTATGGGGGTTACGCAGGATGCCAGGAGTGCACCTGAGCGTTCGTCTTCAACCAGACAGATGCGACAGGCTCCAATCGGGGTTAGATGGGGATCGTGGCAGAGTGTGGGTATTTCTACACCAGATTCTCGCGCTAGTTCCAGTAAAGTCATTCCGGGGTGACCGCTTACCTCAACTCCATCAAGTGTAATAGTAATAGCTTCCAATAGTAGTCTCCCTGACATTTAGGGGCTAGGCATCTTATAGATCCGATACGGTGACATATGCTATTTGGGCTCAGTCCGAAGCTGGTGCAGGCCTTTGCAGACGCTTTCCCACATAATGGACAGCCCTTATAGCATTCACCAGTTGAGTGCTTGCAGCTCGCTTAGGGATGAAACCATAAGCTCCTATCTGCTCGGCGGCAAGGATATTCTCCTCGTCGTCGTATTGAGATAACATTACAACTCTCGTTTGGGGGTATTTGTTATATATCTGCTTGGTCGCTTCTAGCCCGTTCATTTCAGGCATCACTATATCCATTATCACAATGTCAGGGGAAAGATTACCTACTTTTTCCAGCGCATCTTTCCCATTCTCAGCTTGACCAATCACTTCAATGTCAGTTTGTAGCTCCAGTACAGATTTGATACCGTCCCTGACTACCCAATGGTCATCCACTATCAGCACTTTTATGCGCTTAGTTGCCCTTTCCAGAATTGTATGGGCTCTGGAGGCTAACGCACCAGGCTCAACCGGCTTTGAGACATAGTCCTCGGCATCCATCAACGCTGCCTCGTCTCTCCTCCACCCCTTGACGAGTTGCTTTTCAGGGGGTGCATCCATGACTATAATGGGCAAATCCTTGGTCTTGGGATTCTCTCTCAACCATTGATGCAGCGAGAACGCTTCTCCACGGGGGCTCAGTGTTCCCAGAATCACCAGGTCAGGGTCTATCGTCTTGACTGCTTCCTGTGCCTCCCCTTTGCTGGAGGCGGTAACAACCTCACATGCGGCACTCGTCAGAGCACCTTTTAAAGCTGAGGCAAAATCCGGTTCGTCATCCACGATTAGTATCTCTCTCTTCTCCTCCCGCTTCTCTTCCATGAATCTCCTCCCGCTATTTACTGTGATATATTTATTATAAGTCGCCTGCATCTATACGTGAATAGGGATTTACCCTCAGATGTGGAAGGATTGCCCCTTGAATCGTGGGAAATAACCCCTCAATTGTGAAAGGATAAAATAAGGGGCGAACCTCCGAGTTCGCCCCTTATTTGTGTCTCTAGCGGGATGAAGGAATGAATTGTTGCGCTTGGGAAAGGTTCACACGGTTATGATTCCTCGCCGTAAAGCATACTTGACCAGCTCTATCGTATTATGAATGCCTAACTTGTTCATTAGACTGGTCTTGTGCCCCTCAACCGTTTTAGGAGTAATAGTCAACATCTCCGCTATCTGTTGGGTCTTGTACCCTTCAACAACTAGTTTGAGTATTTCTCGCTCTCTATCGGTCAGTTGCTCATAATGATCTTTTATATCCTCCTTTAGTGCTACCCGCTGATAGTCTTCAACGAACAGCTTGGCTATAGAAGGAGATAAGTAGGATTCTCCAGCAAATATAGCCCGGATACCGGAAATAAGCTCTGAAGACGCTGCAGTCTTGCTAACGAATCCATTGGATCCGGCTTGGATGACTGGAAAAACGTGGTCTTTATCATCATGCTGAGTGAGCATCAGGATCTTTATCTCTGAGAATTCCTTTCGTATACGGCGTATGGCTTCCAAGCCACCCATAATGGGCATGGCCATATCCATCAGAATGACATCTGGCAGTAATTGCCGAGCCTTTTCTAGCCCTTCCCTTCCATTAGATGCCTCGCCCACTACCTCCATATCTCCAGCCAATGCCAACAGGCTGCAAATACCATCTCTAACAATGGCGTGATCATCCACTATCAGCACGTTTATCTTTCGCATCCGCTTTGCTCCAATACACTGGTACTCTTACCACAATCCTGGTGCCTTTTCCTGGCTGTGACTGGATATCACAGGTACCACCAAGGAGGTTCGCTCTCTCTTTCATGCTGAATAGTCCTCGTCCGCGACCGCTTTCGTCCACCTCAATTGGCATCGATGCATCAAACCCCTTGCCATCATCTTGAATCTGCATGGTTACCACGCCTGAAGAACATTGCAAACTGATTGCTGCCTTCTTGGCCTGTGAGTGCAAAGCGATATTGGCAATTGATCCCTGTGCGATGCGGTAAAGCCCGAATTCAACTTCGGAAGGCATGCGTTCCTCCATACCTTCCTGCTCTACCAATACGTTGATCCCTGCCGACTGAAGGCGATTCTCTGCGTTTTGGCGGATGGCGGGGCCCAGCCCGAGACTATCCAACGCTGTTGGCCTGAGAGACTTCATTATTTTATTGATCTCCGAATTTAGCTGAAGAGAGATATTATAGGCCTGTTCAAGCTTGGCCTTGAAGGCGGCATTGCCAAAGTCGGAGGCATTAGCGATGTTTAGGAGCGCTTGCATGTTAAGTGAGAGACCGGTCAGCGACTGGCTGGTTTCGTCATGTAGTTCGCGGGCGACCCTGCCTCGCTCTGCTTCTTGGGCTATCAACATATAACGGGCAAGTTGTCGATAGTTCTCCCGTTCCTTTCTCAACTGGCTATATAGCTCAGCCTGCTCAATAGCAACACCCACCTGATCCCCAATTGCGTGTAGTAAATGCATATCATCCTGGGTGAAGTGATGCGGCAGACGACTGGCAACATTCAACACACCTAGTACGGTGTCTTTGGCGCGGAGAGGGACGCTTAGAAATGCCTTAAGACCCTCTGTGCTTATCAAAGCGAGCCAGGCAGCGCGCGGGTCGGTAGAAATGTCCTCGAGCAGCACGGCCTTTCCATTTTGGGCCACCCTGCCGGCAACACCCTCACCGACCTCGAGGCGTATCTCCTCAGCATATTTGTCGGACAGTCCACGGTAGACGCGGTAGGAGAGCGTTTGCGTTTGTTCATCTATAATGAGGATTCCTCCGATAGTACCTTTCATGATCTCAAGCACGGTATCCAGGGTGACGTTAAGGACAGCATCCAAATCCCACAACCCGCTTACTGCAGCTGAGATCCGGCTTAGGGCTAGAAGCTCGCGATAGGGCTTCTTGGTCTTGCCTTCTACGTCGTGAAGGTTAGACCCCAGGCTGGTAGGGTTAGTATATTGTGTATCTCCTTCGTTTTTCGCTTCCATTACTGTTACCTGCACTTCTCAGAGAAATAAGCGTACATGAGATTACATATTCTTGTCAATCGGTAGTGGGTGAGCATGCATA
>CAZZJX010000065.1:0-6724 GCA_964654845.1 uncultured Dehalococcoidales bacterium | reverse complement strand
TTATATTGCCGTTTGACGTTGCTATTATGGGTGATAAAGCTCATGGTGTCAATGGTGTAGGTTGCCACCGGATATTCATGAGGATATAATTTACCAGTGTGAAATGGCACAACCTGCATAGTTGGCATGTAAGTACCGCTGAAGCTCGGGAGATTCAGCGTTCGCTTGCCTACCAAGTAGTGAGGAAGAGCGAGATCGATGCCCCTCGTCTCATTGCTGGCGCAGATATCTCTCATGAGGACGAGAGGGGGATGGCAAAGGCGGCAGTGGTTGTTCTGCGTTTCCCCGACCTTGTGCTTGTCGAGAGGAGCGTGGTTGAACAGAGGGTCGAATTCCCCTACGTGCCTGGGTTTCTATCGTTTCGAGAGATCCCTCTGGTTCTGGCGGCTTGTGAAAGGCTTACTCTTACCCCTGACCTTTTCATCGCCGATGCCCAGGGCATCGCCCATCCGAGAAGATTGGGACTCGCCTCTCATCTGGGGCTTTTCCTGAATGTGCCCACTATAGGGTGTGCCAAGTCAATCTTGTGTGGTCGGCATGGCGATTTGGAGGAAGAACCGGGTGCTCGTTCCCTCCTCTTAGATGGCGATGAGGTTGTTGGGGCAGCACTGAGAACGAAGCGGAGTGTAAAGCCAGTATATGTCTCTATCGGGCATAAGGTTGATCTTGAGGCAGCGCTATACTGGGTGATGGCCTGCTGCAATGGCTATCGCCTCCCCGAGCCAACTCGCCTCGCTCATCTGGCTGCCGCAGGGAAATTGCCTGCGCCGCAAAGAGAAGAGTAAGCCAAGCTACCGCTGCAACTTTGAAGGAGTAAAGATGCAAGAACAAAGAAAGAGGCTGGAAGATCTGAGGGACCGCATCTCCCATGTAATGGTGCGTCTTTGACATCGTAGCTAAAGAAAGGGAGATCGTTGAAGCAGAGAAGGAGTCGTCACAGCCCGATTTCTGGGGTGATCAAGAGAGGGCGCAGCAGGTGATGCGCCGCCTCGCCGAGCTGAAGGGTGAGGTGGAACCATGGCGCACCTTGGAGGAAAAGGTTGCTGAGCTTGCCGAGTTAGTTGATTTAGCTACTGAGGAGGAGGAACTCTCCTGGGCAGAGGAAATCGACTCTGGTATAGATAAAGCTTCCACTGAGTTTGAGGAGATGGAGTTCAGCCTGCTGCTCCGTGGCGAGTACGAGAACAGGAATGCCTTCCTCGCTGTTCACGCTGGCGCTGGAGGCGTTGAGGCTCAGGACTGGGCTGAGATGCTTCTCAGAATGTATCTCAGGTGGGCGGAGCGTTATGGCTATCGTGCTGAGATAATAGAGGTCTCCCGCGGAGAGGAGGCGGGAATAAAGAGCGCTCTTATCGAGGTCACTGGTCAGTATGCATACGGTTACCTGAAGTCGGAGCGTGGTGTGCACCGCCTGGTGCGCATCTCACCATTCGATGCCTCCCATTTACGCCACACCTCCTTTGCACTGGTAGAGGTTTTACCTGAAGCGACACGAGATATCGATGTCAAGATAGACCCCGATGATCTGAAAATTGATTTCTTCAAGGCTAGCGGCCCTGGGGGCCAGCATGTGCAGAAGACCAGTACAGCCGTTCGCATAACCCATCTTCCCACAGGGCTGGTTGTTACCTGCCAGAACGAGCGCTCCCAGTACCAGAATAAAGAAACGGCGCTGAAGGTTCTCCAATCTCGCTTCTTGGAACTTGAGATTGCCAAGAGGGCAGAAGAGCAGGCCAAGCTCAAGGGTGAGCACATCGCCGCAGGATGGGGAAACCAGATCAGAAGCTATGTCCTGCATCCGTACAAAATGGTGAAGGACCATCGCACAGACTATGAGACCAGCGACCCCACCTCAGTGCTCGACGGGGAGCTGTACGAGTTCATCACAGCATACTTAAAATCCTCTATCGGTGAGACAGGATGAAGAGGTCTTGCCATCTGTTCATCCTAACCCTTGTTCTCCTTGCTGCATTTCCCCCTGTAACCCTAGCCGGGGATGAGGTCACTGTTATATCCAGCGATGCTCAGGCTCAATTTCCTCAAGCCATTATTTTCACTTTAGAGGCAGAGGCTGCCACTGAGGTCAAAGACGTCGATCTTCAGTACAGGGTGAGCAGGTCGAGCTTGGTCCCGGTTAGTTGTCGAGTTGACGTTGATTTCATACAAGGCCAGACGGTGACCGCAACCTGGACGTGGAACATGCTGGAGACCGGTGGGCTTCCGCCGGGGGCTGAGGTAGAGTACTGGTGGCTGATTGAGGATGCTGATGGTCAGCGGACTGAGACCTCACCAGCCAGCGTCGAATTCAATGACCTGCGTTATGACTGGAACAGCTTGACCAGCGGTGGCATAACCCTCTTCTGGTATGAAGGCGACTCCTCATTTGCCCAAGAACTCTTGGATACTGCCCATGTAGCGCTGGGGCGGCTGGCCGACGACATCGGGGTTTCCCTGGAGCAGCCGGCAAGGCTCTACATTTACGCCAATTCATCGGACCTCCAAGGCGCTTTGGTATATCCTCAGGAATGGACTGGGGGTGTTGCCTTTTTCGATTATGGCATCATAGCCATCGGGATTTCTCCGGGAGATCTGGCATGGGGTAAGAGGGCTATTGCTCACGAACTGGGTCACCTGGTGGTTCATCAGGCCGTATTTGGCCCCTATGGTGAACTACCAACCTGGCTGGATGAAGGTTTGGCAATGGATGCCGAGGGAAAGTTACGGTCAGACCTCCAAATAAAGTTTGATAAGGCGGTTACCAATGACACGCTTTTCTCAGTGCGCAGCATCTCCAGCAGCTTTCCCACTGACCCAGATGAGGCGGCGCTTTGCTATGCCGAAAGCTACAGCGTAGTGCAGTTCCTCCTCGATAACTATGGCAGACATACGATATTAGAGCTGCTGAATGTGTTTCAAGAGGGGAGCACTTACGATGATGCGCTGATTGAGGTTTACGGCTTTGACATAGATGGTCTCAATACCGCGTGGCGTGAAGCCATTGGTCTTGGGCCCCAGTCAACCCCTGACGATGGGGGTTCGGGCATTTCTCCATACTTCATCGCTCTATATGTTGTAGTGGCAATCCTGGGGGCTCTCATCATCTATCTCACGCTCCGCCGATTTCTGCGCCCTGTGTTATAGGGCTGGCACATTAATCCAGCTTGTCTCGAGGCTGTGGAGGCTTCTTTATACTGACCCGCCACACATGAAACAGGCGATATAACGCCGTCAGGTTGGTTGATATCGCCAGTATCCACAGTATCACCAGGAGGGCAGGTTCGATGGGGCTCAGGATAAGTCCAAGTGATAGGGTCATAATCCTCGGCGTCCTCCTCATAATCCCCACCTCGGCATCCAGTCCCAACCCCTCCGCCCTCGCCCTCACATAGCTCACCAGCAGCGAGCCTATTACAGTGGCAAAGATGAGGATCACCTGCGTAGTGGCCTGCTCCATGGCATAGAACCAAAGAAGTCCGAAAAGCAGCACCGCCTCAGAGTAACGGTCCAGGCTGGAGTCCAACAGGGCACCAAATCTTGTGGCCCTCCCCATAGCCCTGGCCATCGCCCCATCGATGAAATCGGAGCAACTGACAATGAGCACCAAGAAGCCGCCAATAAAGAAGTGCCCTTCAGACAGGACCCAGGCTACAACGATGATCAGCAGAAAGCCAAATATGGTTACAGCATTAGGAGGAATTCGCGTTTTGGCCAATATCCGACCTAAAGGATCAGCAAGGCTGTGCGCTCTGTCGCTGAGTTCAGAAGGTCGAAGAATATCTTTCCACGTCATAGTCAGATCCCTCCATACCGTAGTTCGTTAGACCTGTTCCATCGCTTGGGCACCATGCCTGGTTCTTAAGCTACCATAGTAGTCCATTACCCTTTGGGCAATGTTTTGCCAACTGTATTTCTCTGCGTTCAACCTTCCTCTAGCGCCCATCTCCTGGCGCAAGGATTCATCACCAAGGACCGTAATAAGGGCGCTAGCCAAAGCGTTCTCATCCCTGGGTGGCACCAGTAGCCCCTCGACCCCATGGCCCATTACGCTAACATAGCCTTCGTTCGCTGAAGCAACGATGGGCCTTGACGCAGCCATAGCCTCTAAAAGAACGATACCAAAGCTCTCTCCCCCGGTGGCCGGAGCACAGAAAACGTCAGCCGTCTTGTAGTATCTGGGGAGGTCTTCATAGGATACATAGCCGACGAAGGTCACGTCCTCCAGATTCATTTTCTTCACCAGCCCTTCATATTCTCGACGTTCCCCGGGTCCAACCACAATAAGCCGGCTGTCGGGCAGCTTTCTCTTTACCTCCTTATAGGCACCAAGGAGATACTTCAGGCCTTTACGTTTCTCCAGTCGGCCTAAAAACAAAATATTCAGCTTTCCGTCGCAGAATTCCTCGATGGGGGGGACATCAGCGGAGAAGTGCTCCAGGTCAATGCCATTGGGAATTATCTCATACTCGCCGGGGAAGTGTTTGCCTATGAACTCCATCGCAGGCTTGGAAACAGCGATTTTGCCATCGAGCCTCCTAAACCACCTGATGGCAAATGGCCTAGCGATTTGGTATCCCCGTGGCACACGGTGACAGGCATGAAAGGTGCCCACATTGATGGACTGCGATATGCCCAGTGTGATGAAGGGCAGGGTAGAGCCCAGCGGCTCGTGAAGGTGGACGACATCAAATTTCTCCCTTTCAAGTATGGCTCTCACCGAGGAGGACAGGAGTGGCGATAGGGTGACCCTGGCGATAGAGCCAGCGGAGGGCACGGGGACAGGCTTACCCACTGCAATGAGGTCCTTGTGCTCCAGAAAATCCTCGCTATGAGAGCAAGGAGCAATGATCCTGACGCAATGCCCCATCCCGATGAATTGTTCATAAAGCTGGGATATGTGACCGACCACTCCACCAGGGGAGGCAAAATCATATGGGGAAACGAGGGCGATCTTCATAGGAAGTTTTCCCTGATATTTCCCAGCATGCCATGAAGAGAGAGTCCCTTGCTTTTACGTTGCTGCCTTATTATCTGGAGAAATCCGATATCGCTGTTCTTCACCCTAATGCCATTGCGCGCCTGGGTCGTCCGCTCTAAAAGGCTTCTTTTAAGTTCCTCAGCGGTTCTGCCGGGAAACAGGGTGATGGCACCACCCACTGCTTTCAGAAAATGGGCATCGCTGCCCCCTGTTTCGGCAAGCTTGTACTTCTTATTAAATTTCCTCGCCCTTTTATTGGAGATGCGGCCCACAATCGTGGCGTTAATCGTCTCCACACCATCAAGGTAGACAACTGGGTCACCAATGGCCATGATTCTCT
This sequence comes from uncultured Dehalococcoidales bacterium, assembly GCA_964654845.1. Taxonomy (GTDB): domain Bacteria; phylum Chloroflexota; class Dehalococcoidia; order E44-bin15; family E44-bin15; genus DAOUVR01. The sequence goes on along the minus strand of CAZZJX010000065.1, from coordinate 1,409 downwards.
CCAGGCTCTGCTTGCTAACGCTTTGAGTTAGCCAGCTCATGGGATGGGGCACGATACAAAGACCACCCTGCTTATGAATTGCTTCGATAGTGTTTTCCAGGGACTGGAGGTATGGGATAGGGCTCTCTACAAAAAGTCCGAGAAGGTGTCCCTCAAGGGTGGTCACCTCCGTGCCGATCACGACTTCGAAACGGTAACCACGTTTTGCCGCCAGTTCTCTGGCCTGGTAACTGCCCTTAATCTGGTTGTGATCGGTGATGGCAATGACATTGAGGTCAGTTTTCTCCTGTACGAACGTGACGATTTCGGGAATGTCTGCCATCCCGTCGCCCACACTACTGTGAATATGGACGTCTGCCAGGCCATATTCGGTTTCTCTCAAGCTACGCCTTTTATCAATTGTCTCCGGCAATGAACTCTTCCACCATCCTGCGCGCTTCGTCATCCGTGTGTTGGACAGGAGGAGATTTCATGAAATAGGCTGACGGTCCTACAAGTGCCCCGCTGAGGCCACGGTCCATAGCCAGCTTGCAGCATCTGATGGCATCTACTACGACCCCTGCAGAATTGGGGCTGTCCCATACCTCAAGCTTCGCCTCAATATTGAGGGGAACGTCACCAAAGGTTCGTCCCTCCATGCGGATGTAGCACCATTTTCGGTCGCCAAGCCATGGGACATAATCGCTGGGGCCAACGTGTATGTCATCCGGCTTCATTTTGTAATCTAGTTGCGAGGTTACCGCATCGGTTTTTGAGATCTTCTTCGATTCTAACCTCTCGCGCTCAAGCATATTGAGGAAGTCGGTATTGCCGCCGAAATTCAGTTGATAGGTCCGCTCCATCTTGACACCGCGCTCCCGAAAAAGGTTGGTGAGCACACGGTGGGTGATAGTGGCCCCAACCTGGCTCTTTATATCATCGCCTATTATCGGCAGTCCCTTCTCTATGAACCTGTTCTGCCAGTATTTCTCCCGGGCAATGAAAACGGGAATGCAGTTGACAAAGCCACAACCGGCGGTAAGCACCTGCTCTATATACCACTTTGTCGCCTCTTCGCTACCAACAGGCAGATAGTTGACCACCACGTCGGTCTCGGTCTCTTTGAGGATACTTACTATGTCATCTGTGGGGCCTGGCGCTTTGGTAATCACCTCGGACAGGTATTTGCCCAGCCCGTCGTGGGTCATACCGCGGGATACTTTCACCCCGGTAGCTGGAACCTGGCAGAACTTGAAGGTGTTATTGGGAGGGGTATATATCGCTTCGCCCAGGTCCTTACCCACTTTCTTACGGTCGATATCAACTGCAGCAACGAACTTAATATCCCTAATATGATACCCGCCCAGGTTGACATGCATCAAACCGGGGATCAACTCATTTTCTGCTGCTTCACTGTAATAATGAACACC
>CAZZJX010000064.1:0-6730 GCA_964654845.1 uncultured Dehalococcoidales bacterium | reverse complement strand
CTCTCTGCCTTCGTGTCCTTCCCTGGCGAGGATGGCCCGCTGCAGATTCAAGACCCTCTCCCCAATTTCATATAGACCATCCTCATCCAAATCCCTTCCCGTTACCGCCGCACAAACCTGACTCTCCAGGGTAGGGTCACCGACGTGGTCTGCAGATAGCGTGCTATGAATAAAAGGCCAGCAGAAATCACATAGAATGAGGCATTCCTTGGCGTACTGGCGGTCCTGAATCTTGGCCGCGGCCAGGGCCTTTCCTTCATATGTGGAGAAGTCCGCTGCTACCTCACTCCCCCAGAATCGTTTACCTATGGCCCGCATAACCTCAGATGTAACGTAGATATTCTCCACCCCCATGGCCCCCACAGCCCAAAACATAGCCAGCGCACTGATCTCGTGAAGCTGCTGAATGGGAAGTCTTGGCTCCATGGCGTAGAAAAGGCCAGTGGTAATATATAACCTGGGCCCATAGATGGCATTGGAGCCAGTTCTAGTAATATAATCTGTAAGCAACGCCTGGCCTTTGCTGCCGATGGTTTCGGCAGCTTTATGGGTGCCTTCAGCCAGCAGGTCCCCAAATCCGTCCCGGTGAGCTACTTTCCACAGGAATGTCTCGATAAATTCCCTGCTCCCCAGCTTAGAAAGAGGAATACCGGTTTGCTCATCAGTTAAGAGCTCTGCCTGGTAGCATCTGGAGAGCCACATGATCATGGTCTCAACGGCACGGGTATCGACTCCATATTCATCGCAGAGTTTGTTGGCCTCAAAGGGAACCTCGCTTATTTCACCATAATAGCGTTGAACTCGGGCTTGATAGAATAGGCCAGCCTGGCACATAAATTTCCCCGTGATCCCACTCATCGCGGTATAGTTTGCCCGCATACATCCACTGATGCAGCCGTAACATATATCTTTCTTGAGCCTATCCGGGTCCACTACTGCGGGTACTACCGCTGAGTACAATTCAGGCCTGTCCTTTGCTTCTCGACGTAGCCGTTTCCTCAACTTTGTAACTCTCTCCGCGTCAGCCACCTCAACCCTTCTCTTGCTTCCTCTCACCGCGATGGCCTTTAAATTCTTTGAGCCCATCACGGCTCCCAATCCACCCGAGCCAGTGGAATCATTATCGGCTAAAACAGTGGCAAAGGTCACCATATTTTCACCGGCTGGGCCCACAGCCACCACCCGCACCGATTTGCCCAGCTCGTCCTTGAGTCTCTCACGGCACGAAATAGCACCTTGGCCAACAAGATGAGTTGCCTCCCTTATTTCTACACGATCATCATTGACCCAAAGGTATACTGGCCTATCCGCCTTCCCATAAACGACCAGGCCATCATAGCCAGCGAATTTAAGCTCAGCACCCCAAGAACCGCCCAGGTTGCAATAGGAGAATTGATTGCTAACAGGGGATTTTCCACAAACCTGCCATCGAGAACCAGCGAAACCGGGAACGCCACCAATGGGACCCGTTATGAAAATGAGTCTATTCTCTGGATCGAAGGCTGTAATATCCGGGGGAACCTCATCCCAGTAGATCTTTGCCGCTATCCCTCTTCCTCCGAGAAAGAGAGCTTCATAGCCGGCAGTCGGGACCTTGTTGACATCCCCGGTCGAAAGATCCACATATAAGATATTTCCGGCATATCCTGCAAAACGGGTCATTGCCCCCCTAATTCGCTTGGGCTGCTCGCCCATGTCTAGTCAGCCAAAGGGCAGACTGGATATCGCCTGCCCCTTGGCTGAATTATTGGCTTACTCCTTCTTGTCTGGCAAGAAGGCTCTGAGCATTTCCAGGGGCAATGGGAAAACCAGGGTCTGGGTCTTTTCAGTTGCAATCTCGCTGAGGGTCTGCAGATAACGCAATTGCAGCGTTGTCGGCTCCCTGCCGATGACTGCGCCCGCCTGAGCCAGCTTCTCGGAAGCCTGTAGCTCACCCTCGGCATGTATGATCTTGGCTCTCCTCTCCCTCTCCGCCTCAGCCTGGGCTGCCATAGCCCGCTGCATCGATTGGGGAAGCTCCACGTCCTTGACCTCCACCACGCTCACCTTAATACCCCACGGCTCCGTCTGCTCATCGATAATCTGCTGCAGCTGCTGATTTATCTTATCACGCTGTGATAACAGCTCGTCAAGCTCCGACTGACCGAGCACGCTCCTTAAAGTGGTCTGGGCTATCTGATAGGTCGCCAACCTGTAGTCATAAACCTCGATCACTGCCGCCTCCGGGTGCATCACCCTGAAGTAGACCACAGCATTGACCTTGAGGGTGACATTGTCCCTGGTAATCGCCTCCTGAGAGGGGACATCCATGGTAACGACACGAGTATCTATCTTACGCATACGGTCAAAGAAGGGTATGATGAAGCGCAACCCCGGCTTTCTCGTGCTCTGTAGTCGTCCCAGTCGAAACACCACGCCCGCCTCATACTGATAGATGATCTTTATGGCAGACGTCAGCAGAAAGAGCACTACTATCGCAATTATGACATATACTATCCAGTCCACTTTCATTCACCTCCTGTTTTGTTTTTCCTGGTTACCACTAGTCTTAGTCCATCGACCTTTGTTATGACCACCTCCTCTCCTGGTTCAACCTTTCCTTCATCTACTGTCGCCTCCCAGAGTTCCCCGTGCACAAAGACCCTGCCTTTTGGGTCGAGGGTCGTTCTGGCGACCGCCACCTTGTCTACCATCGCGTCTCGCCCTGTCTGCTGCCGTGTTCGATGAGTGCGCAGGACTGATGCAATGACGAAGATGAAAAAGGCGGTAACAGCGATCACCACCCCGGCAATGAGGACAGGATTTATGCGAAACAGTGGATCGGTCATCAATACCATCGAACCTATAGTCAAAGAAGCGATACCCCCCAAAGCAAGTAAACCATTGGTTGCAGTGAACATCTCCGCAATAAACAGTCCAAAGGCAAGAACTACTAGTATAATACCAATATAGTTGACGGGGAGCATCCCCAAGCCATAGAAGGCGAGTAAAAGACAGATTGCACCGACAACTCCGGGAAAGATCGTCCCTGGATTGAATAACTCGAGCATTATTCCAAGCATGCCCAGGCTCAAAAGGATATAGGCGATATTGGGGTCAGTGATAGCGAATAGTAAGCGCTCTATAGAGCCCATGCCGATGTAATTGATGTTAGCGCCCTCAGTCTCCAGGGTGACAACCTCCCCACTTAATAACGTTACCTGCCATCCATCGATCTGAGCGAGCAGATCGTCCATATTGTCGGCCATAATATCGATGACCCCTAGCTCCAGGGCCTCTGAAGCGGGGCTTGACTTGCTTTCCCTTACTGCGGCTTCAGCCCAGTCAGCATTGCGCCCTCTCGTTTCAGCGATGCTTCTAATGTAGGCGACGGCATCGTTTACCACCTTCTTCTCCATGGTTTCATCCATCCCGTCCTCGCCAATGGCAACGGGGTGAGCCGCGCCAATTTCTGTCGCCGGTGCCATCGCCGCCACATGAGCCGCCAGGGTGATAAAGGCCCCAGCCGAAGCAGCCCTCGCTCCCGAAGGCATGTAGACCACTACAGGGACATCGGCTCCCATAATATTTTGCACGATATCTCGCATCGAGCTATCAAGCCCCCCCGGCGTATCCATCTCAATGATGCAAGCGGTTGCACCATGCTCCTCAGCCAGCTCAATCCCCCGGTCGATATAGCCAGCCAGCACCGGAGTGATCGCCCCCTTAACCCTGAGGACATCGACTTGGGAGTTCTCGGCGCTCACCTCTCCAGATACCAGAAGAAGGGACAGCCCAAGAAATATAAGGAAAAGCCAACACTTTCTCATACGCAACTCTGCCGAAGTTTATAGGTTTATTATAGTTACGTCAAGGTCTTTTTACAATTGAGCACCCTTGGAAAGAGCAAGGCGTCACCAATCATATGAACGCCCCTTAATACGTTATTCCAGATTCAAAAGACTCACCTATCAGGTGGCTCTTTCTGAGGCATGAAAGTCCTTCCGTGAAGGATTCCTTCACGAAAGCTGAGGGAGAGGACTCCCTCAGTCCTCAAACAGTCCTCAAAAAGAATCCACGGATCAAGGACGACTGGGTGACGTTGAAGGCTTAAGACAATTGGTGTAGAATGGCCTCAACTTTGCAAAAGGCGGCAAGGATGAAGGTATACAAGTGTAAAGGGATGGTCGATCTGCTTCCTCTTGACATGGCCAAATTTCGGCATATCGAGAAGGTGTTTCGAGACTCATGTCTAAAACAGGGCTATGATGAAATAAGAACACCGACCCTCGAATATCTCCACCTTTTCACTGCAAGTGGAACGCTGACCCCGGATATGCTTGGCAGGGTGTATTCCTTCCTCGATTGGGATGGCTGGAGCGGGGAGAGGGTAGTCCTAAGACCTGATGGTACTATCCCTATTGCCCGGCTTTACATGGAAAACCTAGAGAGTGACAAGATAACGAAACTTTTCTATGTAGAAAACACCTTCACCTTTGAGGAGACGGGGAGAGAACGGAGGGAACGTTGGCAATGTAGTTCTGAGCTAATCGGCAGTAGCCAGCCACTAGCGGACGTGGAACTAATGCTTCTGGCCCTAGAGGTTCTGAGAGAGCTTGGTATTGGTCCCATAATGGTGAAGCTATCCCACGGTGGCTTAATCAAGACGCTCTTAGCGGAGCTCGGACTGGGGGCAGCCGAGCAGACAGAGATATTCGATCGGGTCTTAGAGGGAGACATAAAGGCATTGGGTGAAATAAAGACCGATAATGCTGAGATAGAGAAAGCCCTGGCCCTTTTACTGGATGTCAAGGGCATCTCGCCTGAATTTGTGGGGAATGTCAAGGCTCTATTGGGGAAAGCCTTGCCTAGCTTTGAGCCTAGCCTCAATGACCTAGCCAGTATTACTGAAATGCTCAGTGCTATGGATTGCCCTTATGAAATCGATATCACCTCTGGAAGAGGCTTCGAATACTACACCGGCATTATGTTTCAATTCTATTCCTCCACAGAGCGGGTAGGGGGAGGGGGAAGATACGACGATTTGATACCTCTGGTGGGCGGCCCACCCATCCCCGCCTCTGGATTTGCCCTATATATGGATCGACTAATAGATATGTTAAAGATGGAGTCAATCTCATATCAAAGGGTTTTAGTCAAGCCCCAGGCCAGTGATATGAGCGTATTGAAGACAAGCTTGGAGACCGCCCGCCTTTTGAGAGAGGCAGGCTACATTACCGAGCTGGATTTAGGTCAAGAAAAACCATCTGGTTATCGATGGCTTCTCTCGATGCTAAAGGACGGCCAGTTCCAATTGGTAGATCAGACTACTGGGAAAAAGAGTAAGGCATCTTCTCAAGAAGAGGTCTTGAAGATAATGGAGAAATCCAATTGAAGCTGGCGTTACCAAAGGGGCGACTTCTCCAAGACACGGCAGCTTTGCTTGAGAAAGCGGGGCTTGGTCTCACGGGCTATAATGAAAGGGCTCGCTCCTATCGCCCCAAATCCACCAAATTTCCTGACCTATTCCCCAAGGTATTTCAAGAGAAGGATGTCCCCATTCAAGTGGCGATTGGAAATTATGATTTAGGGATATGCGGTCTCGACTGGATGGAGGAACTCCTGGCCAAATACCCCAGCGGCGACCTGGTGAAGGTGGGAGAGTTGGGCTATGGCAAGAACGATCTGTATGTAGTTGCCAGCAGGTATGCCGGTATATCCTCTGTTGGAGAAATCAACAACGGATTCGACAAGGTGCGAATCGTAAGCGAATATAAGAACCTGGCCGAATCATTTGCTCTTAAGCAGAGGTTAAGGAGGTTTAGCATTCTCCCCATATGGGGGGCTGCTGAGGTCTATCCACCAGAGAGCGCAGAGCTAGCCATAATTGCCGAAACCTCGGTGAGTAACTTCGAAAAGTATAATCTTATCCCTTTGGCCAGAATTCTCATGTCCAAAGCAGTTCTAATCGCCAATCGCAATAGCTTAGCAAAAGCCAATATGAGCAAGCTCCTTACTTACATTCGCACCACCGAGGCAGTCACTGAGGAAGAGTCGCCTATGCCCACTGTTATGGGAGGAAGGTTAAAGAAACTACCTAAGGACGATAGCGTGATTCGCCTTGCTCTGCCCGACGGACACCAACAGCGCCCTACTATGGAGTTCTTAAAAGAAGCAGGAATTGACATCCGTGGCTATTCTGAGCCATTGAAAACTCGCCGCCCCGCTATAGACATGAATGGTACGAGTGTAAAGGTGATCAGACCTCAAGATATGCCAAGCCAAGTGGCGAATGAGAACTTTGATCTGGCGGTCACCGGTGAAGACTGGCTCAAAGACCATCTTTATCGCTTCCCTTCAAGCCCCGTGAAGAAGATTTTGGGCCTGGGGTTTGGCAGGGTAACCATTGTTGCCGTTGTCAGCGAAGATTTGCCCATTAACGATGTCAATCAACTCAGGAATCAAGTGGGGCGATTGCTTGCAACGGTTAGGGTAGCTTCGGAGTACGTAAACATCGCCGATAAGTATGCCAGGGATAATCATCTGGAGCGCTATAAGATAATCCCCACCTGGGGAGCAAGTGAGGCTTTTCTCCCCGAAGATGCCGACCTTCTCATCGAAAACACTGAGACGGGGAATACCCTGAGTAAACATAAACTTAGAGTTATCGAAACCCTTTTCAAGTCTTCGGCATGCCTTATCGGTAATAGCAACGCTTTGTCAGATCCACTAAAAAGGGACAGGATAGAGC
>CAZZJX010000063.1:0-6770 GCA_964654845.1 uncultured Dehalococcoidales bacterium | reverse complement strand
CCCCAATACCTATACGGCCTGAGGCGATTGTCAACGCCATCGGCGAGGTAGCGCCCCAGTTTCGACAACGAGGCAAGACACTGGTAGCTTCATTCGTGGGTTCGCATGTCCCGTCTATCACCATAGGCTCCAGAGAAGAGGGGGTTGTTCCCTGTTTTACCTTCCCGGAGTCCACCGCCACTGCGCTCGCCAAGGCTTATGAGCACGGTGAATGGCTGAAGAGACCCAAGGGGATAATTCCAGAGTTAGGGGGTATTGATAAGAAGAAGGCCAAGCAGATAGTCGAATCAGCTTTAGAACGACGTACAGTGCAACCTTCGTGGCTAGATGCTACTTCCATCATCGAGCTTCTTGACTCATATGTTATTCGCGGAGCACAATCAAAGTTAGCTGGGACTGCCGAGGAGGCGGGAAAAGCAGCTAAAGAAATTGGCTTCCCTGTTGCCGCAAAGCTTCTCTCCACTACAATAGCCCACAAGACGGAGGTTGGCGGTGTAATGCTCGATCTCCGCACACAAAGACAAGTAGAGCGGTCTTTTACCCAAATTAAAGAACGTCTAGCCAGTGCGGGAAAAGAAGATGAGATGCTTGGCGTGCTTGTTCAGAAGATGGTACCTCAAGGAATAGAGGTAATCGTTGGCGTAACTCAAGACCCATCTTTTGGCCCCCTGATGATGTTCGGTATGGGCGGGATTTATGCCGAGTTATTCAAGGACACCACATTTCGCATTCACCCATTGACCAATATTGATGCCCATGAGATGGTGCGCTCGGTTAAGGCTCATCAGCTTCTTGAAGGCTGGCGAGGTTCGAAGCCATCGGATATAAAGGCCCTAGAGGAACTACTGCTTAGAATCTCAGCTATGGTGGAAGACCTGCCCCAAATAGCAGAGCTGGATCTTAATCCAGTAAAAGTCCTAGAGCGGAATAAAGGATATGTTGTGGTTGATGCACGAGTACTGCTTTCCTAGCATATCTGACCTTTGGTATTCCAGGGACATTCTTTTCATATAGCGACCACTTCCTGTACTCCAGACACTTCTTCCCTCAGTATCCGCTCGATGCCATTCCGCAAAGTCATCGTTGCCATAGGACAACCCTTACAGGCGCCGGTAAGCCTCAGCGAGACCACGCCATCCTTCACATCCACCAATTCCACATCTCCCCCGTCAGTCTGTAAAACGGGCCTTATACGATCAAGCGCTGTTTCTACCTTCTATCGCATCGTCACTCCTCCCTTTCGCCTGGAGATACCGCTCTCCAGTATTTAATCACAATTATCTTAGATGAAGCGATAGTCCTTGTATGCAACTTTTCTCTCATTCCATGCTCCTCAAATTCCCAGGACTGAGACAGAATTAATGCACAGCTAGACGACCTAAAGGCAATGAAAATGTCGGTACCATGCTGCCCTGTGGCGACGTATATGACGTATAGCCCTAATCGGCTCTATTCTCTGGAGAGATCAAAGAGCGCCTAACCTAGAAAGGCGCACGTTCTATACGTTAGCAGGTCAGAAGAACTTATTTTCACTGCGACAGCACTACAGTGTTAGCCCCAACTCAAGCCCTCCCATTGACACAACATCACACGATGTTGTATAGAATCACTAGAACAAATCTGGATTAGGAAAGGGGTAAGCATTTGGATGTAGTAGAAGCTATACGGACACGGAAGAGCATAAGAGGATTCAGGCCCGATCCGGTTCCCAAGGAGGTGCTCAGAAATATCCTGGAGATAGCCATAAGAGCGCCCTCAGGAGTGAATGCCCAGCCGTGGGAGATCACCGTTGTCGCCGGGAAGGCCCTGGACAACATCAAACGGGAGAATGTTGAAATGGCAACCTCTGGAGCAATGCCGAGTCCAGACATGCGGGGCCAGACCAGGGAGGGCGTCTACAAGCAGCGCCAAGTAGACCTGGCCATCGAGATTTTTCAGCTTATGGGCATAGCCAGGGAAGACAAGGCTAAGAGAGCAGAATGGATACAAAGGGGCTTCCGTTTCTTCGATGCGCCGGCTGCCATCATCCTCTATGCAGATAAGTCACTGGGCGAATCAGGCCCCCTGATGGATATCGGCAGCCTCTCGCAGACTATCTGTCTCGCCGCACTGAACTACGGCTTGGGCACTTGCATCGAGGGCCAAGGGGTAATGTTTCCCGACGTGGTAAGGAAACACACCGGCATACCCGAGTCCAAGCGCATTATTATCTGCATCGCTATTGGCTACCCAGACTGGGACTTTCCAGCAAACAAACTGGAGACCAAGCGTGAGCCGATGGAAAACATTGCCACCTGGTGTGGCTTCGACTAGGCGTCTTGGCCATCTACCAAATAAACTGTACATCAACAAACCACGATACGATATCGGTCGCCATTTCGTCCCAGGACTTGCAGTGCGGGCGTAAGTCAGGGTAAAGTGGTCATAGAGAGAAGTGCAAACCTACAATTGGCTTCATCCTCAGGATATTGCAGTAGGTTGTCCGTGCTGACACGTGGTGAAATAAAGGGGGATATCTAGCATGTTGAGTGTAGAAGAAGCCATCCAGCAGCGTCGCAGCATCCGCGGCTTCAAACCCGATCCAGTCTCACAGGAGATGATTCTGCAGATGCTGGAGGCAGCTCGCCTAGCGCCATCAGGCAGCAACCGTCAGCCGTGGCGCTTTGTCGTTGTAACCGACGCTGAGGAAAAGAAACGGTTGCGCCAGATATGCCTTGACCAGGCCTTCATTGAGGAAGCAGCGGTAGTCTTCGTGGCCTGTGCCGACCTTTCCGCCTACTCCAAAGAGGCAGGTCTGCGGCGCAGCCAGGAATTCATTGACTTCAGGGTGGAGCTATCCGGGGGTTTTGCTAAGGCACTAGAACGTTTTGCTGATCCCGAAGTTAGGAAGCTTGCCGAGTCCGCACCAGAGACCGATTTACGAACGGTTATTGCACCAGCCACAACCAATACATATATCGCCACGGAACATCTGGTGCTTATGGCCACGGCCCTGGGACTGGGCTCGTGCTGGGTAGGAGCCATAACGGACTATGAGGCAGTCAAGACCCTCCTGGGCCTTCCTGAGAACGTCGTGGTAATAGCTCTGGTAACGGTTGGTTACTCCAAATCCGTGCCGCCACCACGGCCACGCCTCTCGTTGGAGGAGATACTGCTGCGGCCTCTTCCCAGCGCTACATAGCTTCGGTTTGCCCGACAAGGTTAGGTAAACCATAAGAACATACTTCCTTTGTGGGAATGCCCCTGATCCGGCGAATATGGGCACGAAAAAACATTGCATGGGAGTAGCAAAAATGCAAGAACATACACCGACTTACGATGAGGCGCTATCACTGCTCAAAGAGTTCAACGAGAGCGACAGCTTACTGAAGCACGCTTATGCCGTCGAGGGAGCGATGCGCTATATAGCGAGGAAGATGGGCCAAGATGATGAGAAGTGGGGAATTGTTGGTCTGGTTCATGACCTTGACTACGAGCGTTTTCCCGACCAGCATTGTAAGAAGTCCAAGGAGATTCTCGAGGAACGGGGATGGCCAGAGGAATATGTTCGGGCGGTGGTCTCTCATGGCTGGGATGTATGCAGTGACATTGAGCCCGCAACAGATATGGAAAAGACATTATATGCCGTTGATGAACTGACAGGGCTTATCAATGCGGTAGCGATAGTAAGACCATCGAAGAGTGTAGCCGACCTGGAGTCAAAGTCGGTGATGAAGAAATGGAAGGACAAGTCATTTGCTGCTGGCGTCAACCGTTCGGTGATTGAACAGGGAGCTGCGATGTTGGGAGTGGAGTTGAGAGAGCTAATCACCGATGTTATTATGGGCATGCGCGAGGTAGCTGATAAGATAGGTCTATAACTTCACCAGTCAACGAAAAGCCGGGTTGTGCATAAATCTGACGATATATACCATTTCAATGTTGAGCAGAGTTAAGTTGACATAACTTCACTTCGAACAACTGCTCATATTGCGGGCAGTAAACACTCTCCAAGTTGACTTTGTCTCCACACAGTGCGAAACTGAAAAGGTGGCTCCTGTCAGCCTTTTCTTTATCTTTGGGACCTCCTTTGTTGTCGGCCTCTCCGGAGCGGTAATGCCAGGTCCATTGCTGGCGCTCAACATCAGCGAGGCAGCCCGCCGCGGATTTTGGGTAGGGCCACTTCTGGTGGCGGGCCACGCCATCATAGAACTTGTTCTGGTGATAGCTCTGGCCTGGGGGCTGAGCCGATTCCTGGGCAGCAGTCTCGTTGCCGGTATAATCGGGGTGGTCGGGGGACTGTTCCTTATGTGGATGTCTTTCTCCCTGTTTCGCCAAGCGCGTCATCAAGTACTACCTGTAGGGGCTAATACGCAGGGTGGAAATTCCACCCGCAGACTTATTCTGGCCGGCGTTCTGGTGAGCGTAGCCAACCCCTTCTGGTTATTGTGGTGGGCAACCGTGGGAACCACCTATTTATTGTGGTCCCTGACAGTGGGGGTGATCGGGGTAGCGCTATTCTATGTAGGCCACATCCTCTCGGATCTAGGCTGGTACAGCCTGGTATCCCTGCTCATCGCCAAAGGACGGCGGCTAATGAGCAACAGGGTATACAGGGGACTTCTGGCTGTATGTGGTGTTGCTCTTCTCGGCCTGGGGTGCTACTTCCTGATCTCCGGGGCCATGTTTCTCGCCAGCGGGTAGAGCTCCCTAGATAGTTATGCTAAGCTGTTCAAAGAGGATAACAAAAAAGGGAGCGCCCTTTTTACAAATTGGTCTACAATTTGTCAGAAAATGTAACTGTAGTATGCAGTTGCACCAGTGCGAAAAAGATGCTATAATCCTGCCTCAGTAAGCCGCGACGCTGCTCTAAGGCACCGTGGCAGCAGACGAGCCAAGGCGAATATCTTTTGAAAGGGGGGACAACTTAATGAAAAAGGTCGTATTCATTGCCCTAGCGCTGATACTGGTCATAGGTATCACGCCCCTGATGGCATGCGGGGGCGAAGAAGGTGAGACAGAGGAATATAAAATTGGCGCTGTTTTGGCCCTAAGCGGTCACGGTTCGAGTCTTGGTGAGCCTGAGAAGCAGACACTAGAGATGCTGGAGGACGAGCTGAATGCCGCCGGTGGCATTGATGGCAAGAACATCAAAGTCATCATCTATGATACCGAATCGGATTCAAGCACCGCCATAATAGCAACCAAGAGACTCATCGAACAGGACAATGTGCTGGCAGTCATGGGCGCCACCACTTCAGGAGTTAGCATGGCGATGCTAGACACGATCACCGATGCGCAAGTGCCGCTGGTATCCCTCGCCGCCTCTGATGAAATCATCCAGCCGGTGGAGCAGCGCTACTGGATTTTCAAGACGCCGCAGACCAACTCCCAGGTAGTAGGCCGTCTCTATCAGTACCTCGAGTCACAGGACATCGATGAGATCGCCATCATATCAGCAACCGACGGCTTCGGAGTGCTTGGACATGGCGCCTTGGTTAGCGAAACCGAAAACTGGGACATTACCATCGTTGCTGACGAGACGTTTGACCCTGACGATACCGACATGACAACGCAATTGACTGTAATCAAGGGGTTTGAACCCGAGGCAGTGATATGTTGGGGCACAGACAAGGGTTCCTCCGTGGTCGCCAAGAACATGCAAACTCTTCAAATGGACATGCCGCTGCTGATGAGCCATGGTATTGCCAGTATGGACTTCATCGACTCGGCGGGCGACGCGGCCAACGGCGTCATCTTTCCCGTCGGCAAGCTCCCCGTAGCTGACTTGCTACCTGACAATGACCCGCAGAAAGACGTTCTGCTGGCGTACAAGGCCGACTTCGAGGATCTCTACGGTGAAGGATCTGCTGATACATTCGGTGGACATGCGTGGGACGCATTCATGCTGATCACCGACGCTATCCAGGATCTAGTGGACGAGGGCGCTGACGTGACCAGCGCCGGCATCAGAGACAAGCTCGAGACCGCCCAACTCACTGGTATCAGTGGCGTTTTCCACATGTCGGCGACCGACCATCTAGGTCTAGGGCCTGATGCTCTCACCCTGGTAGAGATCGTGGACGGCGAATGGACCTCAGGCGAATAGTAACGAGCAAGACTAGCCGATCTTCTACGGCAATCTAACAGATGGCCACTTGGCAACTGGTTCAGTATGTGGTGACCGGGATCACGGTGGGTAGTGTATATGCCATCGTTGGTCTCGGTTTCACCATAATCTACAGTGTGACTGGCATAATCAACTTTGCTCAGGGCGAGTTCGTCATGCTGGGCGGGATGATTGCTTTTAGTTTCATTGGGCTAGGCCTTCCCGTGCCTGTAGCCCTGATGCTAGCGGTCGTGCTGGTTACTCTCGCGGGAATAATCTTCAACCTTGTAGCCATCCGCCCCGCCGGACGTGCTTCTACCATCACTCTGATCATTATCACCATCGGCGGAGCGCTTTTCATACGTGCCGTGGCGGGGCTGTACTGGGGCAGGGACGCCGTGGCGCTCCCTCCTTTCACCGGCGATGAGTCTCTTTCGTTCCTCGGCGCTTACATTCTACCCCAAAGCCTGTGGGTGATCGGCATAACTGCAGTGCTCATGGTGGGTGTCTATCTTCTACTGAACCGGACACTTGTGGGCAAGGCACTCAAGGCTGCCGCCATTAACAGGCGAGCGGCGGCCCTGGTGGGCATCGATGCCCGCATGATGTCGCTTATTAGCTTCGCGCTGGCCGCCGCCATGGGGGCTGTTGCCGGAGTAGTCATCGCCCCGCTCAGCTATGC
>CAZZJX010000062.1:0-6824 GCA_964654845.1 uncultured Dehalococcoidales bacterium | reverse complement strand
ATGCCCGTGGAATCTTGCTATCGACCATGAAGTCCTGTAGCTTCTTGAGTTCAGCCATTCCCAGGGGCTGAAACCGATCTCCAGCCTTGCGCCCTCGCACCACTAAATCCGTCCCTGACTCATCAAGGCCAAGGCATGCTCTGAAGCCCTCAGCACCCCGCCCAGACGTCGTGATGTTCGCCCTCACACTCCATCCTGGAAGCATAGTATCCCCAGGCACATTTAGTCTATGCTCTCCTTCCAATGGGGTAAAAGGACATGTATCCTGGTCCCCCCTTGCCACTAGGCATGTGTGGTAACCTACATGAAAAACCAGCCCCCTGGGTAGAGATAGCCTCCTACCCGCTGGCTTTGACAAGGCATCCATCATCTTCTCAATATGAATCAACTGGATATCTGTGAGTTCTCCCAATATCTGGCCTAAAACACGGCGTAAAAGGTGCCGTTGAAGCGACGGGTGGAGCGATAGCAACGCTTCGCTATTGAGAAGGAGGCCATTTGGCTGCGCTGTAACCACCTGACTCCATGCTACAGAGACATGCTCCTCAAGGAAGGACAGATCATCGGCGGCTGTACGAGCAGTACGCAGCAAAGCACCGCTAATATTACGATTGTAGCTTTCGAGGAGTGGGACTAGTTCATGACGAAGGCGATTTCTTAAAAATGCGGGGGAATAGTTGGAAAAATCTTTTCTCGGCTCAAGATCACAAGCGCGGCAGTATTCCTCAGTCTCCGCTCTGGTAACTTCAAGAAGGGGTCTAACCAGCAACAGGGTGCCGCCTCTGCCTTGCCATGTGGTAATAGGCTGCATTCCCCGCAATCCTGCGAGGCCAGTTCCCCGCAATAGATGCATTAGTATGGTCTCCACCTGATCATCCTTAGTATGCCCCAAAGCGATGCGCCTAGCCCCAGTGGCCTCCGCTACATCACAATAGAAATCATATCTCACTTTTCTAGCCGCCTCTTCCAGTGAGAGGCGATGCTCCTGCTGGTACGCCCCGACATCCCGTCTCTCTACAGTCGCCGAGGCCCCCAGGCGCTGAGCTAAATCGGAGACATAGCGGGAATCGGCAGCAGAATCTGCTCCCCTTAACATATGATCCAGATGTGCTATATGAAGGCTCGCCCCAAGGGTCTCATGAAGCTCGCTAAGGATGTGCAATAGGCAGACAGAATCAGGACCGCCGGAGACACCAACCAGAAGGACTTCTTCACCTTCGATAAGACCTTGTTCTCGAATGAACTGAAGGACTCGCTGTCTTAAGCCCCCCATTTCTCAAACCCCATTTTCTAAATGGCAGGTATCGTTATACAACAGCAGAGAGATGCCGCTTTTACCAAAGTTGAGGATACTTATCGATGCGAGGTCTAGCCGCAACCTTCTAAGATTGGATAGGTTCATTTCCAATGCCTTATTGATCATACTCTGGATAGCGAGAGAGTGGCTCACCACAATAACCGTCTCATCTGCATGAATGGCAACCAGCTTGTTCACGGCGGACCATGCTCTCCTCTGGACCTCGGCTATAGACTCTCCGCCAGGTACCTTCAAGGATGAAGCATCGTTAGCCCATTCTTTCAAGAACTCGCCATAGCGCTTCATAACCTCTTCAAAGGTAAGCCCATCCAGATCGCCAGCATCCAGTTCCATAAAGGCATCATCGGCGATCACCTCCAAGTTATGATAGCGAACAATCTCATTAGCCGTCTCTCTAGCACGCCTAAGAGAACTGGAGTAGATTGCCGTCACTTCTTCATCCTTGAGTGCTACACCCAATCGCTCTGCCTGTTTTCGCCCCTTCTCGTTCAGGTCAACATCGGTATGCCCCAAAATCCGATTCTCCCGGTTCCACATCGTTTCACCGTGTCGCACCAAAATAAGTCTCATTTTTGCCTCTTTTCGTAGCTGAGAGCCCGAGCCACCCTCTTAAAGTAGGGGGGATGGTCATAGAACAGCAGTTCCACCCATCGACTGGGCTGTGCCTCAGACAGGTTCTGGTTGGTAAGTTTGGTCATCATCGTGATAAAGCCCACAGGATTATCGGTCAGGGTCAAGGCGTATTCGTCAGCAGATCGCTCAATACAACGCCTGTAGGCATTAATCAATGGTTCCAAGAGAAAGGCAAAGACGCCTAACACACCAGCAAGCAGTGGGAAGGCAGCGACATCGTCAATGCCTTTAAAGTTAAAGTATGGCACACCAAGCTTTAGTGTCAGGTGCACCAGGTAAAATCCTACCAAAATGATCGCTGACTGAAGAGCGATAAGTTTGGTGATGTCGTGGTGCACATGATGCCCCAGTTCATGCGCCATGATTACCTCGATCTCCTCTGGGGAGTATCGATCCAGTATAGTATCGCCAAGAACAACGCGCCTGGTGTTTCCAAACCCAATAAGAGCAGCGTTACCAGTAGTGGCTTTGCTGCTCAGGTTAATGGTGAAAACGCCCCGCACTCTTGTCTTCGCCCTTTCCGTGAGGCGCTCCAGTCTCTCCCTTAGGCCGGCATCGGCGAGAGGTTCAAGCTTATAAAAAAGGGGGACAATGATAATTGGAGCTAGATTGCTCATCACCACAGTGAGTAAAACAAGAAAAACAGCAGCGATAAGCCACCATAGGTCGGGTAAACCACCCAGAAGCAAATATATGCAAACTATGACCCCAATACCCAGCAGAAAACCCAAAGCCCCTCTCTTAATCCCGTCGAGGAGCCAACTCCTCAAGTTTTGGCTCAAGAGGCCGAAGCGGCGAGGTATCACAAACCCTCCATAGAAGCTCAGTGGAGCAGACGCTATCCCCAAGAATATCATTAGGGTGGCGAAATAGAAAGCCACCCTCAAAGGCTGTGGAAAATCCAAGACATCCCGCAGGCCAGCGGAGAGCGGAGTAAGTAATAGAATCAGGATTAAAATACCACTGAGGCTCAGTTCGACAAAGGAAAGACGGCGCACAGTCTTAGCGTAAGCCTTTGCTTTCTGCTGCCTTTTTGGATCAAGCTCCGCCACACTAGCTGCCCGCCAACATCAACCTGGTTCGGTGAACCGACCTTGGTCGATTGGCAAATCCCAGAGCCGCAGTAACCTGCTCGGGCCTCCCTGTAGCGGTGCTGTCGGCACGTAGGCACATCCCCAGGGTACATACCGATTCCTGCCACCCTACAACCCACAGGCGATACACCAGGGGGCGAAGATCGTAGTTCCGCATCTCAGTATCTCTCTGATGCTGCCAGGGTATATGTTCTTTGGCCAAGAATGTATGAAGCGCGTCCTCTACTTCACCAGCCCCTTTATTGGTCTCCAACTCAACCTGGTATTCCGCCTGCCTCACCTGTGATTGCAACGAGGGCAGCCTCAGTTCCACCTGTTCCGCCCTTAAGAGACTAATGCCAACAGGTAATTGTTCACCTACCACCTTGGTAAAATGGTAAGGGGAAACCCTCATTCTCAGTGAAATATCCATAAACTCGCCATCGCTAGTCACCCCGATAGGGAGAGGGGCAGCAATGGAGATCTTGGGATGCGGGCTAAATCCCTGCGAGTAAGCAATTGGGATGCCAGCCCTCCTGAGCGCTCTTTCCCAAAGGCGCATCAAATCGAGATGAGAGATGTACTTAACCTTCTCGCCGCGAGAAAAGCTGATGCGAATTCGCTGCACATTACTCCTTGGTCACCAGGATCTTCTCGACCTTTAATCCACGCATCTCAATGATCACCAGCTTCAAGCCGTTGTACCTCAACTGTTCCCCTTCTTTAGGGATGTAACCTAGCAGGCTGAGAATAAAACCGGCTACCGTGTCATAGTCTCCCTCGGGCAGACCAAAGCCCAGCTCTTCATTGGCATCCTCCACGCGCATGCTGCCATCGATTTGAATCGTCTGCTCATCGATAAACGTGAAATCTTTCGTTTCACCCATCAGTTCATCCCCGAGTTGACCCACGATCTCGCCTACCAGTTGCTCCATGGTCACAATACCGCTGGTGACCCCAAATTCATCAACGACAATCACCATATTGTAGCCCTGAGACTGCATCTCGGCGAAGAGCTGAGCAATGCGTTTCGTCTCAGGAACAAAACTAACAGGACGTACCAACTCATCAATTGCGCTCCCTTGATCTAGAGAACCCTTAGCCTGAGCCATGAGTACATCCTTTATCGAGAGTATTCCGACCACATTGTCAATATTATCCCGATAAACAGGGAAGCGAGTATGAGGAGATTCGGCGTAGGTAGCAAGGAACTCGGCTAACTCGGTCCCCTCCTCGATCCACGTAATCTCAGGGCGAGGGGTTGTCACCTCACGAACGCAGCGATCGCCGAAATCGAACACCTTATGCAACATGTCGGCCTCAGCCTCCTCCACAGTGCCCTCCTCACGCCCCACAGAGATCATGCTACGGATCTCCTCCTCGCTCACCAGCGCCTTAGGCACACGAGCCTTGCCCCCGGCGAGCGCCGAGCCAACCCAGCTCAATCCAGCCGCCAACGGGTAGACAATCTTGGTGATCACCTCCATAGGGTAAACATAGAGCAAAGCCAGTCGATCTGGGTGTCGCATAGCCAGGGTTTTTGGGGTCACCTCAGCGAATATCAGAAGCAGTATAGTTACTACTATTGTGGCGATAAGCACCCCGATATCGCCTGCCCAGATAGTTACCGCTACCGCAGTGCCCAGCGCAGCAGCGGCTACATTAACGAAGTTATTGCAAAGCAGCACCGTCGCCAGTAATCTCTCCGGTTGCGCCATCATCCTTTCCACCCGCTCCGCACCACCTACCCCAGTGCTTACCATGTGCTTCACCCGCGTCCTGGGCAACGAGACAAACGCAGTCTCGGCACTTGAAAAGAAAGCTGAGGCAACCAAGCAAAGAAAAATAAGCACTAAATATAAGACGCTAGCATCGCTCAACACCACACGACCCCTCCCGTCTTAGCCATCGTTCCACAAGAAAACGGCTTCCACCTTCCATCGACTCACCTATGTTCATGTTCCGCCAATGTGCATAGCCAACCGTCTAGTCGAGTTGCGCCTTGAGGACAGCGTCTTTCTCAGCGCCGCACATTTCTCGATTGCTATGCCTGGGGATCATAATCTTATGCCAGTCGCGGTAACTGTAGATACCTTGAAAGGCTACACCGCTTAAGAAGCCACAGATGCCCACCGGAGGCAGTAACGGGACAGACACGAAGAAACCAACAGGAATTAGCAGTAAGGCTAAGAGCCAATGGTGAACATGAATCTTATGCTTGCCAAATGGAATGAGAATTGACTTGACCCTGCCTAGCTCTCCAGCCTTTTTACCCCCTCCCAATTTGGTCAATAAAAAACCTAGAAGCCAGCTCACAAAGAAAAAATAGCCCAGAAAAATGCCAGCTAGTACTATTGATAGGATGCAAAATAGCTTTTTCCTATTTAAAAGATGCCAGCAGTTGGCCACTCTAATACTCTCTCATCATATAGAATCAAATGCCAAGCAACTTCATCCCTGGGTTTAGAATTTCTGCAGTTGCCCCGCATTTCCGACAGTGGTTCTAGAACCAAAACCTTCATTCCTCTGTCGCCTGTGTAAGGTAATGTATCAGATGGAACGCTACCTGTCAACGAAGCATGGTTATCATGAAGGGAACTATTTGTGAATTTGTCTCTAGGCATGGTATAATCGCTGCTCAGTGAATATTTGGGGAAGCAAAGCGTGATCTTGGTTTGGGTCAAATTCCTCGTCTGTGTCGTTCTCATCCTTTTCTTTGGAACGAAGCTAGCGCGCTACGGGGACGTCATCGCAGAGAAGACGGGGCTAAGCGGGATTTGGGTCGGGCTCCTGCTGCTGGCCATTGTCACCTCTCTTCCCGAGATAATCACCGGTATCAGTGCAGTCACTGTGATCAATGCTCCCGACTTGGCGATGGGAACAATCTTTGGCAGCAACGCGCTCAACCTTTTTATCATTGCTCTTTTGGATATTACTTACCGTCGCGGGCCATTACTTACGAAGGCAAGCAAAGAGCATAAGCTCTCAGCGGGTCTGGGGATATTACTCATCGTCTTTGCCGGCGCCAGTATCTTCCTAAGTACCCGAGTATGGGAAGGAGGAATATGCTGGCTGGGCATCTATAGTATGGTGCTGGTTATTCTGTACCTCTTGGGGTCGAGATGGATTTTTAAGCGTGAGCAGACTAGTCCAAGCGTAGAGACCGTTTCACTCCGATACAAGAATATCTCATCAAGGAGAGCCTATTTGGGCTTTGGGATTGCCGCGATTGCTATCATTGGAGTTGGAACATGGCTGGCGATGGTGGGCGATGAGATCGCCGTGGTGACCGGATTGGGTACTACCTTCGTGGGCAGTCTTTTCTTGGCCATCACCACATCGCTCCCGGAACTGGTTGTTTGTTTCGCAGCACTGCGGATCGGAGCCGTAGACATGGCCATCGCCGACGTGCTCGGCAGCAATATGTTCAACATAGGAATCGGTGTCGCCAGTTTCGACCTTTTCTACGGAAGCGCCTCGATCTTTTCCGCAGCCTCCCAAACCCACATTATCACCACTGCAACCGTTGTCCTCATGAGCCTCATAGTTATTGCTGGCCTCATCTTCCGAACCAAACGAAAGACACTGATTGCGATGAGCTGGTATGCCCCGGTATTGTTGGGAGTATATGCTACCGGCGCGTATTTCATATTCCGTATGGGGGGCTAGCAGGTTGAAGGTTAAATCTAGGCGACTACAGGAGGGCGAGATGAAGAAGACAGTCAAGGAACTGGCGACAAACAAGCGTGTGAAGGTCGGTCAGAAAGACCGATTATATGAAGCTATCGAGAAGATTACAT
>CAZZJX010000061.1:0-6825 GCA_964654845.1 uncultured Dehalococcoidales bacterium | reverse complement strand
TCCCAACCCCGATGTAGGACAGATTATCAAGGCGATCGTGGTTCTCCAAGCTGAGGCAAGAGGAAAAATATCGGAGGAGGAACTTCTCAAATACTGTGAGGAGAATCTCGCCCATTACAAGGTCCCTAAAATTCTGGAATTGAGGGGTGAGCTACCGAAGACGGATGTAGGAAAGGTGTCCCGCAGGGAACTGAGGGAAGAGTACGAGGAGGAATGAAGTGAATGTTCCCTTTTTTGAGGTTGAGAACCTGACCAAGCGCTTCGGCGGCCTGACCGCAGTTAACAGCGTCAGCTTCCAAATAGCCCAGGATGAGATCGTTGGCCTCATAGGCCCAAATGGAGCGGGAAAGACCACGCTGGTGCGCCTCATAACCGGCATATTGAAGCCTGATTCCGGCAAGGTGAGATTTAAAGGCAAGGATATCACCGGATCCAAACCTTGGACCATCGTTAACCACGGAATAGTAGGGACATTCCAGGTTACTAGGCCATTTCGCCGTTTGCCCATCATTGCCAATGTCATGGTAGCTGGCCTCTGCCCCAGAGCATCGAAGAAGGGGGAATGGGTTAAGACAGTCGAGTCCAGAGCGCTAGATGCATTGGAGTTCGTCGGCGTTTCCGACCTTGCCCTTGAGCCTGCTTCCACCCTGTCTCACGGAGACCTGAATCGCCTGGAAATAGCCCGGGCGATCGCCACCGACCCTGAATTGCTCCTGTTAGATGAGCCATTCAGCGGACTGAATCCCGCCGAGACCGATTTGCTGGCAAAATCGATCAAGAGGTTGCACAAAGGGGGCAGGTTTGGCAGATTGCACAGTGAAGGGCCGACCATGATTATTATTGAACACAAATTGCCAGAGTTGATGAAAATAGTTGACCGCGTTATCGTGCTCGACTTCGGCGAGATGATTGCCGATGGCGCTCCAGAAAAGGTAGTCAAGGACGAGAAGGTGATCGAGGCTTACATCGGCAAGGAGGTTATCTAAGTTGCTTCTCCAGGTTGAAAATATATCGGTATGTTATGATACCGCCCTGGTTCTAAATGACCTGAGTTTGGAGGTTGATGAAGGGGAGTTGGTAAGTCTGGTGGGTCCAAATGGTGCTGGAAAGTCAACGCTGCTTCGAGCCATAACCGGGCTGGTGAGATGGGAAAAGAGTACGCTGAAGGGAGCGCGGGGTGGTGACATAACCATTGAAGGCATCGTCCACTTTGCCGGGGAAAGAATAGACAGGCTGGCAGCACATGATATTGTAAAGAGGGGCCTAGTTCATTGTCCAGAGAGAAGAAGGCCCTTTCGAGAGATGACGGTTGCTGAAAACATGAAGGCTGGCGGCTACTTGTGCAGCGATAGAAAAGAGTTTCACAGAAGGCTAGAAATGGTCTATCAGCTATTCCCGGTGCTGAAAGATAGGGGAAATCAGATATCGGGGAAACTATCCGGCGGAGAGCAACAGATGCTCGCCATTGCAAGGGCTTTGATGCTCCAGCCTAAGCTACTATGTATCGATGAGCCTTCAACCGGGCTTGCGTCCAAGCTGAAACAGGAATTGTTTGAGCGTATACAGGAGATTAAGAGTTCGGGCATTGCCATGCTCCTGGTTGAGCAGGATGTCAACATGGCATTTAAATTGGCCAGCAGAAACTACGTTATGTCTCATGGAAAAGTGATCTCCGAAGGAACGAGCGAGCAATTGCTCAAAGACGAGGCCATCAGAAAGACATACTTGGGCTTATAGCTTTATAATTACTAATCCAGATCCACCCCACATATTCGGCATGTCTTGCGGGTGGCTATGTTTCGTATCTTGCATCTGGGGCATTCTTTTTCTATCTTATCCCTCACCCAGGTGGTGATTCCCTCAGGCATAAACAAAAGGACTAGCAGTACTATGATGGCAAATACCAACATTCTTATCTCGGGCATGGCACGCAGCAATTCTGTAGCCGGGACAAGGATGAAGACCCCGGCTATTGGCCCGTAGATGGTGGCGATTCCTCCAAAAATGGCCCATATGATGGCCTGAAATGATACCATGAGCGCCAACGTTGATGTTGGACCGGCAATCCTCATGAAATGGACAAAGAGCCCTCCAGCTATCCCGGCAAATAGTCCGCTGAGACAAAAGGCCAACAATTTATACCTGGTTGTGTTTATTCCAGACGCCCTGACCGCCACCTCATCCTCCCGTATGGCGTGAAAAATGATGCCAGTCTTGGAACCGGTGATCTTCCACATAATAAACCCCAGGCCGATCATAAGGGGGATGGCGATATAGTAATCGATCAGTCGCGAGCCAGAAAGAGGGTCTATGCCATAGACACCCAGCTCACCACCTGTTATATCTGGAAAAATATAGATTATTCCAGTCAGTATTAAGGGAAATGCCAGTGTGGCAAGGGCCAGGTAGGGACCCCTCAGCCTAAGACAGGGCACACCGACAACAAGTCCAGCCAGTACCGCAGCAACTGCTCCAATAGGTATAGTCAGCCAATGCGGTAGGCCGATGTGCAGATTCAAAAGAGCAGATGTATAGGCAGCGACCCCGAAGAAAAGGGCATGGCCAAAATTTATCTGACCAGTGAAGCCAGATAATAGGTCCCAGCTAGCAGCGAAGATGGCAAATATGCTCGCCAGTATCAAGATACGAAGAATGTATGTCTCTGACGTTATGAGAGGCATGAGAAACAGGAGCAAACAGAAAAGCAAAACTATTGTTTTACTGGGCAGCACCAGAATCTCATCTCTGAACTCCTTATATACCCTACCAATGTAAGCTCTTAAAATGCCAATCATCTTTCTTCCTCGAAGGATACTCCAAACAGGCCTTCAGGCCTTATCAAGATGATGACCAGCATGATCGCCAGCGCCACAGCTCCCTTCAAGAACGAACCCATAGGCACCAAGAAAACAACCAGCGTCTCGGTAAATCCCAGGATAAGCGCCCCGACGAAACTCCCCTTGATGCTCCCCAGCCCTCCGAGGACAACGACGGCCAAAACCATCACCAATGGGTGCATCCACATATAAGGCGTCAATGTGAACAGAGGAGCTACAAGTGCTCCGGCTATAGCCGCCAGCGCCACAGCTATTGCCATGGTTATCATTCCTATTCTGGCTACATTTATTCCCATTAGATTGGCTATCGCTCTGTCCTGAGCCGTGGCCCTGATAGCAATCCCCAACCTGGTCTTCATCAGCAGAGCCCATGTGCCGAAAAGAATGATGGCCACCGCCCCAAATGTTAATAAATACTGATAGGTAACCTTGACCCCCAGTATCGTTGCATATCCTGAAATCAGGCTGGAAACCCCGCGAAAATGACCACCAAACGCCAGGAGCACCACCTCCTGGATGATAATGGCCATAGCTATAGTCACTATCAGTACCGTGGCCTCATATGCTCTTATGCGTTCGATGACAAACTTGTAGACCAATACCCCGATGATTGTTACAGCTACTATCGAGATGACGATAGATAAAACTGGATTTAGATCGAAGGAACTGGTGAATGTGAATATCAAATAGGCGGCTAACATGTAAAATGCGGTGTGGGTCAAGTTGATGATGCGGGCTGCCCCAAAAATAAGGGAGAAACCTATCGCCAACAGGGCGTACACGCCACTGCTTATTAGTCCAGTTATTATTATGCCTTCAAGCATGCCTTATTTAGTCCTCGTAAATAAATATAATAGTGTATACCCCCTCGGCAAAGGCACGAGCCCCCGGCGAGGGGGTATACTCATAGTAATGTTAATGCCATAGCCCAATCCATGGCAAAGGATAAAATGGAAACCATCTAGCCAACGGCTAAAGCATTATGGCCCCAGTGCTTCTATTACCCACGGTGGCAGTTCATAATCTACAACGCCTTCGTAGGTTACGCCCTCCCACGACCCATCGGCAGGAGGCCAAACGGCCAGCATCTCCCCATCTCGCCATTGGATGCCTACAGCGGTCACATAACCAGGGCCCCAGATTACATCATGGTTGCCGTCGAACACAATTCTGCCAGCGGTTCCGATGCGATCGGTCTTTTCAAGTTCAACAACGACGGCATCGCTATCCAGCGTGCCTGCCGCCTCAATAGCGTCTTTCAATATGAACAGCGCTTCATAGGTGCCGGAATTATACGTAGGAAACTGCCCAAACCTATCCATAAAGGTATCGAAAAAGGGTATGGTTTGGTCGGTGATTTTAACACCTTCGGCGAAGGTATTCAAACCCATCTCATAGTTGCCATATCCATCCGTTGCATCCCAGAAGCCCTGCTTCTGCGCTTCTACATTAATCCCCACCGAAGCCGCAGGGATTTGCTTCTCGCCCCATTGCTTGGCGTAGACAATCCCCATCGGGCCAGAGATTGTGGTGAAGATTATGTTGGCTCCAGCATCCTCTATGGCCGTCAACTCAGCCGTCACGTCGGTGGCGGTATCGGAAGGCCGCCATGTGCCAACCACCTCCATACCCTCGCTGGGTATCAAGGTGTTAGCAAACGTAACTATAGTTTCCGCCCACTCCAACTTCTCGGCTAATATGGCCACCTTTGGCGTCTCGATCCCACACTTATCCCTTATTTCGTCGGCCACCATTTTCAGAAGCTCCATATCGACTCCGAAAAGGTAAACGTCATTTACTGGGGTAACTCTGAACCAGTACTTGTATTTTTCATAATCGTCCGCTACCCCGTCACACAGCGCTTTGGTAGCGGAACCACAGCCAAGGAAGATCGTCTTGTTATCCATGGCAATCTCTTGCATCGGAAATACGCCCTCAGTCCTGAAGCCACCAACTACAAAGTCCACCTTATCAACGGTTAGCACCCTTTCCATTGCACTGGCAGCATCTGTAGGGCTGAGCATTTCATTAGAGTCCACCTGTACCAGTTGTATCTGGTACGCCTCGTTACCCATCATTATGCCGCCTGCAGCGTTGATCTCCTCGGCTGCCAACGTAGCCCCGTACCAATGTTGCTCGCCCTGTATAAAGGTCATCGGTCCAACTACGCCTATCTTTACCGTATTCTCCGCCGCACCCCCGCCACAACTTGTCACCAAGAGTACCAGACAGGCAACTAGCGGGATAATGGCCCCTAATATCACCTTCTTCATCTCTTTAACCTCCTTAAATCACCTAGATCCCGGCCATTTTCTACTCTAACCCGGTAGGATCACCCCCTTCTCCTTAACTGCGCGGCGAAACTATTCCGTAAAGGAGGATCGCCGCCTACCCACAGGCCAGGCATGTATTCATTCATAACTCCAGGTACTATAAAGCCCACAACACACCTGCTCAGTCATAAAAAACTCAAGTTGTCTGACAATAGCACTGGTGAGCGATGTTGTCAACCCTAGGCTAAAATAATGTATACCCTTATCTGTAAAGATCCATTGCAGTTGTTCGCTAAAACTAAAGCCCCTTTTCAGCAATAAAAGCCGCTAGGTCAGCGAGGCGACAGCTATAGGCCCATTCGTTATCGTACCACGAGAGCACCTTCACCATATTGCCCCCAATAACCATCGTGCTTGGGGCATCGACGATGGAGCTCGTCGGATTCCCCTTGAAGTCGATACTTACCAATTCCTCTTCGCAAACGTCGAGAATCCCCTTCATCGGACCAGCAGAAGCCTTTTTGAAGGCTTCATTGACCTCTTCAACAGTAACCTCTAGTTTCAGATCGGCGACGAAGTCCACCACGGAAACGGTGGAAACTGGCACACGGTATGCCATGCCATGAAGCCTCCCCACCAGTTCCGGTATCACCACGGTTACCGCCCTGGCGGCACCGGTGGTGGTGGGGATGATGTTCATCGCCGCTGCCCGCGCTCGCCTCAGGTCGCTATGATACATGTCAAGTATCCTCTGGTCGTTGGTGTAGGCATGAATGGTGGACATCAACCCCTTTTCGACCCCGAAGGCTTCATGAAGGACCTTGACCACCGGGGCAATACAGTTGGTTGTGCAGGAGGCATTGGATATGATTCGATGCTTCTTCGGGTCATAGTGGTTCTCATTGACCCCGAGGACAATGGTTACATCCTCATTCTTCGCTGGAGCTGAGATGATTACCTTCTTGGCACCTCCTTCAAGGTGAGCAGCAGCCTTAGTGGCATCGGTGAAAAGCCCGGTGGACTCCATCACCACCTCGACCCCATAATCCCTCCACGCGATCTTCGCCGGCTCACGCTCAGAGAGCACTCTTACCGCCTGACCATCGACGATAATGCTATCCGCGGTGAACTCGATCTTGCCTGGGCTAACACCATAGTTAGTGTCATACCTTAGAAGATGGGCGTTGGTCTTGGTATCAGTGAGGTCATTTAATGCCACCACCTCGAGCTTTCCACCATAGTTTTCATTGATCGCCTTAAGGACTTGCCTCCCGATCCTGCCAAAGCCATTGATGCCAATCTTGGTCGCCATATTTATCCTCCTTCTTTTGGCATTGTCTTGCTGTTAATGTCCACTTGCCCTGCCGTTGCTACAAACATCATCGACCCAGCAAGCCTAAAGGTCACAGATGGGATTGTTTTGTCTTTCCAGCGGCAACGTGGGAAAAACGGGAATGCCCATCACCCCTGCTTGAACTGCGGCGCTTAATCATGTCGAGAAAAGCCTCGACCCTCGTCTGCACGTGCTGGGTTAAAAGATATTCGTTATTCCCTTCCAGGGTTAGAATAGGCAGATCGATTCGTTGGCGAAATATTATATCACCGATGCCACGGTGGCAAAAAGCCTGAACATAGTGAATCACCCCATCCACCCGTCGACGGCTTAGCTGGGGGATGATATCGTTCAGCCTGCCGAAAATGGAGTAGGGATAGGT